>CALZJY010000142.1 GCA_945787925.1 uncultured Anaerosporobacter sp.
TGGATTGGTGGTCTTGCCATTTTACTTGGAATTGGTGTTTCTGCACTAATTGGATACTGGGTAAAACGAGAAATGGCCAAGATTAAGCAATACGCGCTGGAATTATCCGAATGTAATCTTACGCATTCAGAGCATGCAGAAGGCAATCATGAGTTTGCTGAGGTAGTAGATGCGTTAAATGAATCCATGGTCGTATTAAATGCTACGTTACACTCCGTACAGGGAAATGCAAAAGAGTTATCGGGACAAAGTGCAGAAGTAGATTCTATGTTAGGTAGAATGAGTAAGGAAATTACAAGTTCCGCAGATGCAGTAGAAAGCATTACTGCAAATCTTCAAGAAATTTCAGCAGGTCTTACAGAACTTCGTGTGAAATCGGATGAGGTAAACGATAATGCGAAGAGAACGGTGGGAGAAGCTGAATATGCAGGAGGCCTAGCAGAAGAAATTAAAAATCAGTCTACGGTACTGAATGAAGAAACGCAAAAAATTCAAGCGGAAGTACAGGAAAAATATCGTGGATGTAGCAACAAGGTAAAAGAGGCATTACAAAAAGTAACAGTAGTCGAAGGCATTGCCTCCATGTCCAACATGATCATAGAAGTCGCAGAGGAAACGAACCTATTGGCATTAAATGCGAATATTGAGGCGGTCAGAGCTGGTGAACATGGAAAAGGCTTTGCGGTTGTTGCTCATGAAGTACAAGGCTTATCGGAACAAGTGTCTGAAACGGCCAATAAGATTCAAAGAGATTTAGGAACGGTAGTCTCTGCGGTGGATGAACTTACAGAGGCTTCGAACCAACTGTTAGAAATTTACGAAACAGATATTATGAAGAACTTTGATAAGATGATGACGGTAACAGCTCGCTACTCCGATGCAGGTGGCTGCATGGATAATATTGCGAACCAATACAGAGGAAGTTCTGATTTTATTTCAGGAGCTATGAGTGAAGTGACACACACACTTACAGCCTTAACAGAAGCGTTAAACAAAGTATCTCTAGATGCTTGTAACATTGCTGAAAGTATGGTGAATATCAATAAGGAATGTGACGTAGTTGCAAGTGTTTCGGCGAATACCGTTGAAATTGCAGAAGCGTTAAATACACAAGTAGAGAAGTTTGATTTAACGCAAGAAAATGAATAAATAAGAAGAACGTTAGTCAGTGTTTCTGACTAACGTTTTCTTTTTATGTAAGGTTGTGGAGAATGATGCAAAGGAAAAGATTGGTGAAAATAAGGCATTATTTATGATATCTGGGGGCATACTTGACAATGACTGCTACAGTATACAGAACCATATTTGCAATTGTTTTAGAAAATATTTATTGAAAATATGGTTATAACTCTGTATACTTGTTAGGTGAATTATTTTTTATCACATGAGTGGCACATGTGAGCAGAATGGAGACATTTAAGATGTATAAATTAATAACTAGAGATGGAAATGCCAAGCGTGGTGAGTTTAAGACCGTACACGGTACGATTCAAACTCCAGTATTTATGAACGTAGGTACATGCGCGGCAATCAAAGGTGCTGTGTCCACACAAGATTTGCAGCAGATCAAGACACAAGTGGAGTTATCTAACACATATCACTTACATGTTAGACCTGGTGATAAAGTAATTAAACAGTTAGGCGGACTTCATAAATTCATGGTTTGGGACAAACCAATCTTAACGGATTCCGGCGGATTCCAAGTATTCTCCCTTGCGGGATTACGTAAGATCAAGGAGGAAGGGGTATACTTTAGCTCTCATATCGATGGTCGTAAGATTTTCATGGGACCAGAAGAAAGTATGCAAATCCAATCCAACCTTGCATCTACAATCGCAATGGCGTTTGACGAATGCCCGCCACACCCTGCAACAAGACAATATATGCAGGATTCTGTAGACAGAACAACAAGATGGTTAGAACGTTGTAAGAAAGAAATGGCACGTCTAAACAGCTTAGATGATACAATCAACAAAAATCAAATGTTATTTGGTATCAACCAAGGTGGTACATTTGAAGATATCCGTATCGAACATGCAAAACGCATCAGCGAAATGGATTTAGATGGTTATGCACTTGGTGGTTTGGCAGTAGGGGAAAGTCATGAAGATATGTATCGTATCATTGAGGCTACGGTTCCTTACTTACCACTTGAAAAACCTACGTACCTTATGGGGGTAGGAACGCCAGCAAACATTTTAGAAGCAGTTGACCGTGGGGTAGATTTCTTTGACTGTGTTTATCCATCACGTAATGGTCGTCATGGACATGCGTATACAAACTTCGGCAAGATCAACTTGCTAAATGCACGCTACGAATTAGATGACAGACCAATCGAAGAAGGATGTGGATGTCCAGCTTGTACAACATACAGCAGAGCATATATCCGCCACCTTTTAAAAGCAAAAGAAATGTTAGGACTACGCTTAGTAGTACTTCATAATCTTTATTTCTATAACACTATGATGGAAGAAATTCGCGAAGCGATTGAACAACATCGTTATAAGGAGTACAAGAAAAATAAATTAGAAGGTTTCCAAAGAGGAGATCAATAAACTGAAAAACACTAAAACAGGAGGAATATCATGTTAAATAATTTATTTTTAGCACAAGGCGCCAATGCAAGCGGCGGACTTATGGTTACAATCATTTATTTCGTAATCATCGGTTTAGTATTCTATTTTATTGCAATCAGACCACAGAAGAAACAACAAAGAGAACATGCAAGTCTTTTATCTTCATTAGCAATCGGTGATAGTGTATTAACGACAGCTGGATTCTACGGCGTTGTAATCGATATCATGGATGAAGTGGTAATCGTTGAATTCGGTAGCAACAAAAACTGCCGTATTCCAATGAAAAAAGAAGCAATCGTTGATATTGAAAAAGCTGAAAAATAGGAAGCGATTTTAAGACGAGAAAAAAGCCAGACCAATCGAGGTCTGGCTTTTTTATTGCATAGGAAATTGTGTTTCTCTCGTTATCGTTTTCGTTCTTGTAAGTCGGAAAGGATGCTAGCAAAGATCTTTAGGTTTCCTCTGCCAGAGCCTAGGTCAATGTCCGGTTTTACAGCGCCGTGGTAATCAGAGCCTCCGGTACATACCAGGTCAAAGTCTCTTGCAAGGGAGCGGACGAAGCTTTCGTCTAGTCCGATATTGCAGCTATAGACGGCTTCGATTCCTTGTAATCCATATCCTTTTAATTCTGTAAGCAGAGTACGGAGCTCGCTTGGAGAAAGCTTGTATAGAAGCGGATGTGCAAGTACTGGGACACCTCCTGCTGCCAAGATTAGCTCGATTGCCATCTTAGGAGAAAGATATTCTCTTGGCACATAATATGGACCGTTGGCATCGAGGTATTTTGTAAAGGCCTCCTTGATGGAAGAGACATGTCCCTTCTTTAAAAGCGCCTTTGCGAAGTGTGCTCTTGTGATGATGGCATCTTCGCTGCCTTCGGTTAAGTCTTCCATCGTGATGGAAAGTCCTGCATCTTGAAGCTTCTTTAACATCTTTTCATTACGCCGTCTCCGTTCTGCTGCGACTTCATGTAAGGCGGAGACCAAAGTCTCATCCGTATAATCCACGTAGAGACCAAGAATATGGATGTCTCGTCCGCGGTAAGCAGCCGAAATTTCAACTCCTGGAACGACTTCTACTTCATAAGAATCTGTGGCAAGGGATTTGGCAGCGGCAATGGCTTCTCCCACACCATCTACCGTATCATGATCGGTAAGCGCAAAGGCTTTTAATTTCTTTTCGTAAGCATACGCCACCAGCTCAGACGGAGTACTCGTGCCATCTGAGACGTTGGAGTGCACGTGTAAGTCAATGTATTCCATAAAAAAGTTCCTTCCTTTGTTCTGATTTTCCTTGAAGATATCCTTATCATAGCATAATAAAATAGAAAAACAAGCATAGAACACACACAAGCCTAATATATTCTAGTATACGGTGTAAAGGAGGAGATGTGGTGGCTAAAGTATCCACAAAGTCTTCAAAGGCGATTGTCATCATCAAGGCACTCCTGGTTAGTTATATTTTGACTGCAGTGCTCCTTCTCGTATTGGCATTGATTATGTATAAATTTGATCCACCTGGTTCTGTAATTAGTGTTGGTATCGTATTGACATACATAGTGTCATGTTTTGCGGGAGGATTTTTGCTGGGAACGGCAAAAAAAGAGAAACGATACTTATGGGGGCTTGCGATGGGGGTGGTCTATTTCCTGATCATTCTAGTAGTGTCCCTTGTATTCAGTAAGGATATCTTTGGTGAAGTAGGAAGTACGGTTGCGGTAGGTTTGATCTGTTCCCTTAGCGGAATGGTAGGTGGAATGATCAGCTAGTCATGGATAAGTTGAGCAAAAGTACTATATTTTCACAAAAAATACTTTTATTCGATACTATTATATGGTATAATACCCAAAGTTAAGTAAGTGAAAAGGAGGCAATACTTATGAAACGTATTAAATCTTTACAAACTAAAAGTTTTAAGGATACACTTAAAAAAGGCGGATGTGGTGAATGCCAAACTTCTTGCCAATCAGCTTGTAAGACATCTTGCACAGTTGGTAACCAATCTTGTGAAAACAACTAAGAGATTAGCAGCGGCTTCGGTCGCTGCTTAATTCTTGTTTAAGGATAATTTACAAGATTCCCTATAAAAAGTTTCAAAATCAGATAATCAGAACCACGTTAACAGAGATTTACTATAATATAGAAAACAGTGAATTTCATTTGAAAGGAGTTTATCAAGTGATACATCAATATAAAAACAATGGATATAATATCGTATTAGACGTTAACAGCGGAAGTGTACATGTTGTAGATGATTTAAGCTATGACATGATCGGTCTATATGAAAAAGAAGATAGAGAAACAATTACAGCAAAAATGCTTGAAAAATATGCAGCAGAAGGTATCAAAGCAGAAGATATCGCTGAAACATTTGCTGAAATCGAACAATTAAAAGAAGATGGCACTTTATATTCTGAAGACATCTATGAAAATAAAATCATCGACTTCAAGAAAAGAAAGACAGTAGTAAAAGCATTATGTTTACACATCGCTCATGACTGTAACTTAGCATGTAAATATTGTTTCGCAGAAGAAGGCGAATACAAAGGTAGACGTGCATTCATGTCTCTTGAAGTAGGTAAGAAAGCGCTTGATTTCTTAATTGAAAACAGTGGGAACCGTCGCAACCTAGAAGTTGACTTCTTTGGTGGCGAACCTACAATGAACTGGGATGTAGTAAAAGGAATCGTAGAATATGGTCGCGAACTTGAAAAACATCATGATAAGAAATTCCGTTTCACATTAACTACAAACGGTATCTTATTAAATGACGAAATCATGGAATTTGCAAACAAAGAAATGAGCAACGTAGTTCTTAGTGTGGATGGTCGTAAAGAAGTAAACGATATGATGAGACCAACTCGTAACGGTAAAGGAAGCTACGATGTAATCATGCCTAAATTCCAAAAATTTGCGGAACAAAGAAATCAGACAAACTATTATGTAAGAGGTACATTCACTCATAATAACCTTGATTTCTCCAAAGACGTATTAAGCCTTGCAGATTTAGGATTCAAACAAATCTCTGTTGAGCCAGTAGTAGCAGAAGATGGCATGGATTATGCGATTCGTGAAGAAGATCTTCCGCAATTATTTGAAGAATACGATAACCTTGCAAAAGAAATGATCAAACGTAAGAAAGAAGGAAAAGGATTCAACTTCTTCCACTTCATGCTTGATCTTACAGGCGGCCCATGCGTATACAAACGTTTATCCGGATGTGGTTCAGGTATCGAATATCTTGCAGTAACACCTTGGGGTGATTTATACCCATGTCACCAATTCGTTGGTACAGAAGAATATAAAATGGGTACTGTATTTGAAGGC
>CALZJY010000143.1 GCA_945787925.1 uncultured Anaerosporobacter sp.
GTTGCAGGCGTTATCGTAGGTGCAATCTTGATGGGCGTAATCAACTTAGGTATGAATATCATGGGCGTAGATGCCAACTATCAAAAAGTAGTAAAAGGTTTAGTTTTACTTGCAGCAGTAATCTTCGATGTAGTATCTAAGAAAGGAAGCAAAGAAAACTAAAGTATAGAAGCAAAAGAAAGCCTTATTTCTGTAAAAATCCAAAGAAATGACTTACGGAAATAGGGCTTTTTTGATGCATAGGTATAAAAAATACGAGACGCAGAACATGTGTTCGGACACTGGGTAAACTCGTACAATTTCATCTCATACCATATGTAGGTTCGAAGGAAGTAATGCTTGGGTTAACACCTGAAGAGAACCGCTCCATATTTAAGATTGAACCGAATCTTCGCCCTGAGCTTATAGGGCACAGGTTCCCTATTGTTGTCTGATAAAAACTATGATAAAGTAACAAGTACGAGAAAAATACGACATAAAATAGGAGTTATTATGATAAGACGACTTCAATATATCATCAGTCAAGACGATCATGGAAAAAGAATTAATCTCTTTTTAAAAGAAAGAAACTATTCTACAACATTAATCAATACATTAAAACAAAGTGAACTAGGAATTCAGAGAAATGGGGTTCGTGCCTTTACAAATGAACGATTACAACTAGGAGACCAACTAGAAATTTGTATTGAAGAGCATGCGCCGGCAGCAGGAATTACGCCATATGAATATCCATTGCAGGTGTTATATGAGGATGAGGATATTCTAGTAATCAATAAGCCACATAATATGCCGATTCACCCATCTATTAATCATTATGATAATACATTGGCAAATGCAGTCGCTCATTATTGTAAGGAAAAACAAGAAAATTACGTATTCCGATGCATTAATCGTTTGGATCGAGATACAACTGGAGCGACGATTATTGCAAAGCACGCGTTAAGTGCAGGAATTTTGTCAGATCAAGTGAAGGAACGAAAGATTCACCGAACGTACGTGGCTTTGGTAGAGGGGAATGTAAAAGAGCAAGGAATTGTGGATTTGCCGATTGGACGTAAAGAAGGAAGCGTAATTGAGCGACAAGTCGATCATGAAAATGGAAAACGTGCGGTAACACATTTTAAGAAAATTCAGACAATTAAGGTAAATGATAAGCAAGTGTCAAAGATTCAGTTAAAATTAGAAACTGGACGTACACATCAAATTCGTGTGCATATGTCATATATGAATCATCCGTTGTTAGGCGATTTTCTATATAATGAAGGATGTAATCTAATGAATCGTCAGGCATTACATTCAGCGAAGTTAGTATTTGAGCATCCAATTACAGGAGAGGTCATAGACATTGTAGCAGAGTTGCCGGAAGATATGAAACAGATTATGGAATTAAGTGAAAGTGAGGAAATTGCATAAAGATAGAATTGCAGCAGCAGGAGATTTGTTTTGTCGTAAATAGCAATAAGACGGAGGAATGTAGTGGCTATATTATTGATTTGATTAGTAATGAGTCATCTAACAAAGAATATCATCAGTTAATCTATAATTGTGGTATTTGTATATATTATGTAATTGCACTTTTCAAATATTCTATTTATAATGGGGGCAGTGGAAAGGTGTGAGTAGCATATATACATTACTTATTAATTATGGAATATTTGGTATCATTATAGCGGGTCTCATTGAGGCTATCTTTCTGCCAGTACCTATGGAAGTGGTTTCGGTACCGATTTACCTGGCAAATCCCAAAGAGGCTTTTTTATTTTCTTGCACCTTGGTAGTTTTCTCGGTGTTCAGTTCAATGATTAATTATGAGATTGCAAAGAAGTTTGGAGCGATATTTTTAAGAAAATTAGAAGATCTGAACGCTGTTCAAAAGGTTAAGGGGTGGTATGATCATAACGCGGTTGTTACGTTAATTACGTCAGCTGTAATGCCAATACCTTATGAAGTGTATGTTGCGACAGCAGGTTTATGCAGGGTAAATCGAAAACGTTTCTTTATAGGATGCCTTTTTAGTCGAATGCTAAGACATTTGCCACAAGGAATCTTAATTACATTTGGAGGCAATGAGGCTTTGACTTTTGTTAAAAATAATATGATTCTGGTTGTTGGCGTGATTATTATGATTGCATTGGCTCGATGGTTGATCGGGAAGAAAGTTCAGAAATAAAATAAAGTAATGTGAAACAACTGCAATTTTACTATATTAAAAGACAGAAGGTGATATGGATGAAATATAGTAGAGAATTCGGAAAAAGGATTTAAAAATATCGATATATTGAAAATAACCTCAACTATTCGTTAAACTTGCGTTTCGCGAATAGTTGAATATGTCGATTTTCCCCACTCTCACCTATGGAATTGTTTCTGTACATAATCTGTATATTAAAAAAGATATAAATTTAAGTCTCTTTTTATTGCATCATACCTCTCTAGTTGTGTAATTCCCTTTAATCTATTCAAATCATTTGGTCCTTTGAACACCTGTTTCTTGTACTGTTTCTGCTTCTTCTATCCCAGGTACTCTGTTATTCAACCAAAAGAGATTTCCAGAAATAGCTTATATTATGGTGGTGTAGTTATTAATAATATGTTAATGTATTTTTATATATCATGAAGGGAGACAATGAATTATGAAAGATATCATAACTGTATTAAAGTTAATCAATGATAATCCATTACGTGTGTACATAGGCGAAGGAATGATTGATAATTTAACCGTTTCGCTTCATTCAGAACAATTACCTAATAATAACGTAAATTTATTAAAAAAACTTCCGAAACAATACTTAGAATTTCTTCAATTTTCTAATGGTCTAGAATTTTATAATTCAGGTGACCATCGTTTTCATCCTTTAGATGAAGTCCTTGCATTACAAAAATCGTATGGATTTAATGAAAATGTATTTCCAATTGGATACTTTTTAGAAGATACTGTGTTACTTGTACTTGATCAATCAACACGAGGATACTCTATTTATGTTGGATCTAATTTACTTCTAGATGAATTCATTCTACTAGAGCATGATTTCAAAGAGTTTCTTGAGAATTTATTAATACATAATTGCTCTAACTTTTGGATACATTTTAACGATGAAAATTACTATGATTTTAGTTAAGTATTGATTTAAATTTACATATATAATAAACGAGGATTTTGTATTCTGATATAATAAATACAAAATCCTCGTTTATTTAGAAATTAATCCCCAGCCGATATACGGTTTTTAAATGCACTTTGATCTTCTCTTCTCGCAATTTTTCATTCCAATGAGTGGTACTATCTAGGATGACCAGCTCTTTTTCTTTCGCACGATTACGAATTCGATCCCCTAACATTACGGTTCTCATTGCTTCTCGTTCCCCTGTTTCATCAAGGGATTGTATAGACTTTCCCGCAATGGCAATGCATAATGCTTTATCTAGCAGTTTCATAGAAGGTTCAGGCGCATAGGCAAATCCACTTGTCCAAACACGGTCAAACCAACCGACTAACTTTGCAGGAGCTTCGGTCCAAAATACAGGATAGATAAAGACGATTGCATCGGATTGTTCTATTTTTGACTGTTCTAGCTGAACATCGCTAGCGACAGGTTGAGCTGATTTATAGTATGATTCTCTGAGATATTCTTCTTCGCTAAGTTCACATTGGAATTCCATATCATATAAATCAGATACGAGATATTCGTGACCAGCATCTTGGAGTCCTCTTATAAATTCTTCTTTTACCCTATTGGTGAAACTATTCTTACTTGGATGACAATATACAATAAATACTTTCAAACCTACTCCCCCTCTTTTATAGTGTTTTTCTCATAACAAAGCGATGCTTGGTTTTCTTCTCATAGCGAAATCCCATCTTTTCATACAATTTCTGAAAGCCCACATAGAAGTCATATGGATTCGTTTCCTCGATAAAAGGATAGGCTTCTACATAAGCGAATCCTTCTTTTTTTGCATCCTCGCAAAGATATTCTAATAACTTGCTTGCAATTCCTTTTCGTTGCATCCATGGTGCAATCACGAAGCAGAAAATGGATTTTACCTTTTCTGTTGGTTCTATAGGCAATTCATTTACCTCGGTCATAAAGTGAAACCATCCATAACAATCGAGGCATTCCATTTTCGTATTGGCATTACACCATCCAACGATCTTGCCATCTACATAGGCTAGATATCCTTGAAGCGTACTATTTTGGATGTATTGGGAGGCCAATGCACTTCTCTCCTTACGCCAAGGATCAGCAACCCGTTCCCGTTGATTCTCACTGCACCAATTTACACAATATTGATTTCTAATTTCAGTTTGGATTCCCCCTTATTGCTTATAATGTTAAGCAAAACTTAAAATGATGATTCGTCATCCCTTGCAGGGTATAAAAGGCATGGCTAGCATGTCTCTTTTGATTGCAGCATACCTCTAGTTGCGCAATCCCATTTTCAATACAAACCTCTTTCGCCTTTTCAAATAATTTCGTCCCAATTCCTTGCCCTCTTTGGTCCGTATGTACAATAAACTCTTGAATCTCGCCAATTTTATCCGCATGATGAAGCAGCTCTTGAATATATACACTGATAAATCCAACCACTTGCTCGTTTTGTTCATAGACGAAATAGTGAATCGAAGGGTTTGATAAATTCCTTCTATACATGTCTTCAAATATGCTGTGGTCAAGGGTAGTATCCTCTAATAAGCTAATCAGCGTATAGATTCTCTCTAGATCTTCTCCTTTTGCTACTCGTATCGCTTCCATATCTGTGGTGTTTCCCCCTTAACTTTCATTTATAGTTTCCATTATAGCACAAAAAAAGGGAATCACGTTAAGATTCCCTTTTGCTTACTTATAAAATCCATTGATATAGGATTCCGTATAGTTCACGTACATAATAGGTTGGAAACAGCCACCATGCAGTTGGCGCTGGCACTGCTTTGGCATCGAATCCTAGATTTTTCGCAATCTGTTTTGCACGGTACTCATGAAATTCATTGGTTACAATGGCTAATGAGTTAGAAAGATGGTTCTGTTCGATAATGTCCTTGGAAAACGCAAGGTTTTCTCTTGTAGAGGTAGAACGCTCCTCTTTGTATAATCGCTCCTCTGCAATGCCTTTCTTTGTTAAAGCACGATACATACATTCTGCTTCTGAGATTGCCTCGCCAGCTCCCTTTCCACCGGATAATACTGCTGAATCATCAGGATGTGCTGCAAGATAGTCATATGCAGCATCGATACGTTCTTGAAGCATTAAGCTGGCGTTCTCTCCTTTTACTTGACATCCTAAGACTACTACCGTAACGGAGTCCTTTGGTGTATTGAGGATAGCTTGGAACATCTTCGTGGACATCACAAGCACTAAGACAATTGTTAGAACAATCATTGCTTCTGCAATTCGAAGAAGCCACTTTCCTACTTTGGTCTGATACCATTGTCCAAAGAAACGATGAATTGCAGACGGAACGATTCCATATGTCAAAATACATCCAAACACAAGGAGACCAGTGACATTTCCAATGTTTAAGATGTTATAGAGGAACAGAGGACTTATAAACAAAAGAACACCGATGCCTCCTACTAAAATGCAACTAATTTTCCTAAGTTTTCGCTTCAATTATGTATATCTCCTTTCAAAGCTATACAGTCCATGTATAAATTATAACAGCAGCTACAAAAATGTACAATGAAACCGCTACTACTTCCTCTACTACTGCTATTAAAAGATAGAAAGAGTAACAAAAAGAGCTATTTCTACATACGAGAAACAGCACTTTTCCAGAATCATTATTTTGTTCTTTTTTGTATCTTACGTAGAAGGAATACCATAAGTAATACCCCACCGATGACTCCTGTACTATCAAGTA
>CALZJY010000144.1 GCA_945787925.1 uncultured Anaerosporobacter sp.
TTGACTACTCCGGACGTTCCGTTATCGTAGTAGGACCAGAACTTAAGATTTACCAATGTGGTTTACCAAAAGAAATGGCAATCGAATTATTCAAACCTTTCGTTATGAAAGAATTAGTTGCCAGAGGTACAGCACACAATATCAAATCTGCTAAGAAAATGGTTGAAAGACTTCAATCTGAGGTATGGGATGTATTAGAAGAAGTTATTCGTGAACATCCAGTAATGCTTAACCGTGCCCCTACTCTTCACAGACTTGGTATTCAGGCATTCGAGCCTACATTAGTAGAAGGTAAGGCAATCAAACTTCACCCATTAGTATGTACAGCGTTCAACGCCGACTTCGATGGTGACCAGATGGCCGTGCATTTACCACTTTCTGTAGAAGCTCAAGCAGAATGTCGTTTCTTATTACTTTCACCAAACAACTTACTAAAACCATCTGATGGTGGTCCAGTAGCCGTTCCTTCTCAGGATATGGTATTAGGTATCTACTACTTAACTCAGTTAAGAGAAGGTTACCCAGGTGAAGGAAGCTGTTATAAGAGCGAAAATGAAGCAATCTTAGCTTATGAAAATAAAGCAGTTGATTTACATGCTCGTATCAAAGTACGTAAATACAACGCAAACGGTGAAGCTGAAATGGTTGAAACAACTGTTGGCCGTATCATCTTCAACGAAATCATTCCTCAGGATTTAGGATTTGTTGATCGTTCCATTCCTGAAAATGAACTAAAATACGAAATTGATTTCTTAGTTGGTAAGAAACAATTAAAACAAATTCTTGAAAAATGTATCAATACACACGGCGCAACTAAGACTGCTGAAACACTAGATAGTGTTAAGTCCTTAGGTTACAAATTCTCTACAAGAGCAGCCATGACTGTATCTATCTCTGATATGACAGTTCCTGAAAAGAAACAATCTATCTTAGAAGAAGCAGAAGGCCAAGTAGAATTAATCAGCCGTAACTTCCGTCGTGGTCTTATCACAGACGATGAAAGATACAAAGAAGTTATCGAAGTTTGGAAGAAAGCCGATGATGATATCACAAAAGCACTTCTTACAGGCTTAGATAAATACAACAACATCTACATGATGGCTGACTCCGGTGCCCGTGGTTCTGACAAACAGATCAAACAGCTTGCCGGTATGCGTGGTCTGATGGCCGATACATCAGGTAGAACAATCGAACTTCCAATCAAGTCCAACTTCCGTGAAGGTCTTGACGTACTTGAATACTTCTTATCTGCACACGGTGCTCGTAAAGGTCTTTCCGATACAGCTCTTCGTACAGCCGATTCAGGATACTTAACTCGTCGTCTTGTAGACGTATCTCAAGATTTAATTATCCGTGAAGTAGACTGTCAACCAGGTAAAGAAATTCCAGGTATGTGGATCAAAGCATTCATGGATGGAAAAGAACTTGTTGAATCATTAGAAGAAAGAATCACAGGAAGATATTCTTGCGAATCTATCTATGATGATAACGGCGAAGTAATCGTAAAAGCGAACCATATGATCACACCAAAACGTGCTGCTCAAATCGTTAAGACAAAAGCAATCGTTGAAGCTGGTGATCAAGCAAAACTTAAGATCCGTACAATCTTAACATGTAAATCTCACATCGGTGTATGTGCGAAATGTTACGGTGCGAACATGGCTACTGGTGAACCAGTTCAAGTTGGTGAAGCAGTAGGTATCATCGCAGCGCAATCAATCGGTGAACCAGGTACACAGTTAACAATGCGTACATTCCATACAGGTGGTGTAGCCGGTGACGATATCACTCAAGGTCTTCCTCGTGTCGAAGAACTTTTCGAAGCACGTAAGCCAAAAGGTTTAGCAATCATTGCTGAAATGGGCGGCGTTGTTGAAATCAGCGATACTAAGAAGAAACGTGAAGTTATCGTTAAGAACGAAGAAACAGGCGAAGCAAAAGCTTACCTAATCCCTTACGGATCTAGAATCAAAGTTCAAGATAACCAAGTAATCGAAGCTGGTGATGAGTTAACAGAAGGTTCTGTAAACCCACATGATATCCTTAAGATTAAAGGTGTTCGTGCAGTTCAAGATTACATGCTACAAGAAGTACAACGTGTTTACCGTTTACAAGGTGTAGAAATCAATGATAAGCATATCGAAGTTATCGTTAGACAAATGCTTAAGAAAGTTAAAGTTGAAAATAACGGAGATAGCGACTTCTTACCAGGTACTATGGCAGACATTCTTGAATTCGAAGAAGCAAATGAACAATTAATCGCTGAAGGCAAAGAGCCAGCAGAAGGAAAACGTGTAATGCTTGGTATTACAAAAGCTTCCTTAGCTACAAACTCCTTCTTATCAGCAGCATCCTTCCAAGAAACGACTAAAGTTCTTACTGAAGCCGCAATCAAAGGTAAAGTGGATCCATTAATCGGTCTTAAGGAAAATGTAATCATCGGTAAGTTAATCCCAGCTGGTACAGGTATGAAGAGATATCGTAATGTAAAATTAGATTCCGATCGTGCTGTTGAATATCAAGCTGCGGAAGAGATTCAAAACTTTGATATGGAAATGCCATCCTACAAAGATTTTGCAGATCAAGCAGATGAAGAATTAAACTTCTCTGAATTAAACGATACTGATTTTTAATAAATGAAAGATTGAGTCCTCTTGTTCTTTAAGGGGACTCAATTTATTACGCGAACAAACTCGCAAAGCGTGTTTCTTCTCGTTACGTTATGAACAAACTAGAATTTACAGAAACCACCTATATACAACGAGTAGAACAAAGTCTATAATAAGGCTGTGTTTAATACGAAGTATATGTGGGTATAATAACTAAGGAACGTCTAGTTTTTCCATATATAAGTGATTTGTTTTGTAATAACCATGCTTGACAAATTAAAAGTTTATTCGTATAATAAACGGGTGCGTAAAAATTGCGCATGAAATTTAGCTGAACTTTTACAGCAACCAAAATATCGCAGGAGGTGAAAATTAATGCCAACTTTTAACCAATTAGTAAGAAAAGGTAGAAAGACAGTAGAGAAAAAATCCAACTCTCCAGCTCTTCAATTCGGATACAATTCCTTAAGCAAGAAGACAACTGGTGGAGCTGCACCACAAAAGAGAGGTGTATGTACAGCAGTTCGTACAGCTACTCCTAAAAAGCCTAACTCTGCCCTTAGAAAAATTGCCAGAGTTCGTCTTTCTAACGGTATCGAAGTAACTAGCTACATCCCAGGTGAAGGTCACAACTTACAAGAACATAGTGTTGTTCTTATCCGTGGTGGTCGTGTTAAGGATTTACCAGGTACTCGTTACCACATCGTCAGAGGTACACTTGATACAGCAGGTGTTGCTAAGAGAAGACAAGCACGTTCTAAATACGGTG
This sequence comes from uncultured Anaerosporobacter sp., assembly GCA_945787925.1. Classification (GTDB taxonomy): domain Bacteria; phylum Bacillota; class Clostridia; order Lachnospirales; family Lachnospiraceae; genus KM106-2. The sequence continues at coordinate 3,379 of CALZJY010000144.1, forward strand.
CTAAGAGACCAAAAGACGCTAAATAAACCTAAGGATTCTATAAGAGAATTCACTAATTCAGTTTTAAGTGCCGGGTTAATTTTTAAAGAGCTGTTGGTTGCAGGTTTTTATATATTAAGTCAGGCGCGAACACAACTTGAAATTGTGAGTACCTAAGAATCGAACAGATTATGAACCGGATTTAGATCTTGTGTTCATACGGACGCAAGTTCGTAAAAAATCTGTGTTTGTAATTTAAAATGTATTCTTATAAGGAGGGAAGACACGTGCCACGTAAAGGACATATTCAAAAAAGAGATGTTTTAGCAGATCCATTATACAACAACAAAGTGGTAACTAAACTTATCAACAACATCATGTTAGATGGTAAGAAAGGTGTTGCTCAAAAAATCGTATACGGTGCATTCGAAAGAGTTGCTGAAAAATCTGGTAAAGACGCTATCGAAGTATTCGAAGAAGCTATGAACAATATCATGCCAGTTTTAGAGGTAAAAGCAAGACGTATCGGTGGTGCAACTTACCAAGTACCTATCGAAGTTAGACCAGATAGAAGACAAGCATTAGCACTTCGTTGGATCACAGCATACTCTCGTGCTAGAGGCGAAAAAACTATGGAAGAAAGATTAGCTGGAGAAATCTTAGATGCAGCTAACAACACTGGTTCTTCTGTTAAAAAGAAAGAAGATATGCATAAAATGGCTGAAGCGAACAAAGCGTTTGCTCACTACAGATGGTAATCACTATCTTGTCATAGGCAATATCTTACAATGTGTGAAATGGATTCGTTCATTTCATGATAATTTAAAACAAAAACAGGCAGGTCGCCAAGTGAGTCTCTCCTAGCAATAGGGGGACTCAGTTGGCGTCAGTTTGTAAAATACTATAAATAGTGGTCACCTAATTACCGCGTGTAATTAGAGTTGTCATAATAAATTAAGGAGGAATTATCCTTGGCTGGAAGAGAATATCCGTTAGAACTTACCAGAAATATCGGTATCATGGCTCACATCGATGCAGGTAAAACTACATTAACTGAGCGTATCCTTTATTACACTGGTGTAAACTACAAAATCGGTGATACTCATGAAGGTACTGCTACTATGGACTGGATGGAGCAGGAACAAGAAAGAGGTATCACAATCACTTCAGCTGCAACTACATGTCACTGGACTCCACAAGTTGAGACTAAAGTGGCTGCAGGTGCAAAAGAACATCGTATCAACATCATCGATACTCCAGGACACGTTGACTTCACAGTAGAAGTAGAACGTTCTTTACGTGTACTTGATGGTGCGGTAGGTGTATTCTGTGCTAAAGGTGGTGTAGAACCACAATCCGAAAACGTATGGCGTCAAGCTGACACATACAACGTACCTCGTATGGCATTCATCAACAAGATGGATATCTTAGGTGCTGACTTCTACAACGCTGTAGAACAAATCAAAACTCGTTTAGGTAAAAATGCAATCTGTCTTCAATTACCAATCGGTAAAGAAGATGAATTCCAAGGTATTATCGATTTATTCGAAATGCAAGCATACATCTACAACGATGATAAGGGTGAAGACATCTCCGTATGTGAAATCCCTGAAGATATGAAAGATGATGCTGAATTATATCACTCTGAATTAGTAGAAAAAATCTGCGAATTAGATGATGATTTAATGATGGCTTATCTTGAAGGTGAAGAACCTTCTGTTGAAGAACTTAAAGCAGTTCTTAGAAAAGCAACATGCGAATGTACAGCTGTACCAGTATGTTGTGGTTCCGCATACAGAAACAAAGGTGTTCAAAAATTACTTGATGCAATTCTTGCATACATGCCAGCTCCAACTGACATCCCAGCTATCAAGGGTGTTGATTTAGATGGTAACGAAGTAGAAAAACACTCTTCTGATGACGAACCATTTGCTGCATTAGCATTCAAGATCATGGCTGACCCATTCGTAGGTAAGTTAGCGTTCTTCCGTGTTTACTCCGGATCTATCGCTTCTGGATCTTATGTATTAAATGCAACAAAAGACAAAAAAGAACGTGTAGGTCGTATCCTTCAAATGCACGCTAACAAGAGAGAAGAACTTGATAGAGTATACGCAGGTGATATCGCAGCTGCTGTTGGTTTCAAAGTAACAACAACTGGTGATACAATCTGTGATGAAAAACATCCAGTAATTCTTGAATCCATGGAATTCCCAGAACCAGTTATCGAATTAGCGATCGAACCTAAGACTAAAGCTGGTCAAGGTAAAATGGGTGAAGCTCTTGCTAAACTTGCTGAAGAAGATCCAACATTCAGAGCTCACACTGATCAAGAAACAGGTCAAACAATCATCGCTGGTATGGGTGAACTTCACCTTGAAATCATCGTAGATCGTTTACTTCGTGAATTCAAAGTAGAAGCTAACGTTGGTGCTCCTCAGGTAGCATACAAAGAAACATTCACTAAAGCAGTGGATATCGATTCTAAATA
>CALZJY010000145.1 GCA_945787925.1 uncultured Anaerosporobacter sp.
CATCTAATAAAAAAGGTCTCACCGTTACGGGAAACGTACGGTGGGCTTTTTGTAAGATGAAATCAGACAGGAAGAGAATACACTGCATTTTATTTTTAGTATCAGGAGTACTTGTTTTTACAGGGTGCTCAAATAAACAGGACAAGAAAAGTAAGCAATTAAAAACAGAGATTATTGCAGAAAATACTCAAAATACGGATAGAGAAGAAGATTTATATTTTGACCAAAAAGTAACGGCAGAGCAAATCTGTGATATCAATCTAAATCAAGTGGGATATCGTCCAAAGGATAAAAAGATTACGGTTGTTCGAGATACGCTTTATACGGAGTTAGGAAGAGTGGCAATTAGTCCATTTGGAACCGTGAAGTATCAAAAGGAACTGATGCGTTCCCAGGCCCGGATTACGGAAGAAGAATATGATCAGAGAAGAAAACAGTATGAATGCCTTGCAAAACAGGCTACATGCTATGGGACGAATAAAAAGAAGGATGTTTCGGGTGGCTGGTATACCAAAGAGAGTGTTGCCTGGTACGTCGTTCCGTCGATTACATCTTTGGCGAATATCATGTATCTAGAGCAATATTATAAGGATGAGATAGAGAGTTTATCCGAGGAAGGAAATATTGATTTGGATGCGATGATTCGTAAAGAAATAAAGTGGTTGTTTAAGATGCAGGACCAACGCAGTGGCGGTGTGTATCACAAGGCTACGACGAAGACAGGGAATATTCCGAACGATGGAAATCCAATTGTGGTTTGTGAAGTTTCTACTGCGGCAACCGCAGATTTTGCAGCAATCATGGCAAAGGCCTCGATGATGTATGAATATAAGGATAAAAAGTTGGCAGAGGACTGTCTTAAGGCAGCGGAAAAAGCATGGAGTTACCTAAAAGACAATGAGCAAAATCAGGAATTTACGAATCCAAAGGATATGGTAAGTTGGGAATATGAGGATTCTTCGGATAGGGACGAACGTTTTTGGGCGGCTACGGAATTATATCTTGCCACAGGAGAAAGTGAGTATGCTAAGGCAATACGAGAGTATGATATCTTACAGGATGATATGGAGTTTGACTGGTCAAACGTAAGTACATATGCATGCTTTGATTTTTATACGAAGGTAAATAAAAAGGATAGCGATTTCTATCTAAAGATTAAGACGAAGTTGGAAGGAAAGGTGAAGGAAATCCAAAAAGGATGTGAGAAAGGATATTATATCAATCCACAGTATAAAGGAAGTTCCTTACACCAGTTACTTAACTGTGCCGCATTGCTTGCGTTGATGGATAAGGTAAGTCCAAATGAGTGTTATGCGTCTTATGTTAGTCGGTATTTAAATTATGTTATGGGAACCAACTCCCAGTCTCGGAATGCCTTTCCAGACATGATCTTCGAGCATAGGGAACAGTCGCTAGAAGTCTCGTCGGTCTTGTTATTGGCACTCCAAGGAATGAAGAGGTAGAGGAATATTGTTGCCATAATTTTCATAAAAATGTTGACATTGGAAGAAATGAGGCATATACTAATAATTGAAATGCAGTTGTGGCGGAATTGGCATACGCGCATGATTCAGGTTCATGTTCTCGCAAGAGAGTGTGGGTTCAAGTCCCATCAACTGCATGAGATTTGGGTATTTTTAAAAGAGACACTTCATCGACAGATGAGGTGCTTTTTTTATTGCATAGGAAATTGCGAAGAATCCCCTATGCAATAAAAAAAGCCCTAAAATGAAAGGGAGGCTGAACAATGAAGTATCAAGGAACCCTAATTGCCGTAACGAATATGGAGCAAAGCAAACAGTTTTACCAAGAGGTGCTAGGGATGAAAGTCCTAGAAGACTTTGGAGCCAATGTAGCGTTAGAAGGTGGCCTGTTTTTACAGACAAAAGATTCTTGAGGGAATTTCATAGGTAAGAAAGAAGTCACACTCCAGCATAACGCAGGAGAATTATATTTTGAAGAAAAAGACATGGATGCATTTCTTGCAAAATTAGCAACCCTACAAGTAGAATATGTACACACTCTGAAGGAACACAGATGGGGACAGCGAGTGCTCCGGTTTTACCATCCAGACCATCATATCATCGAAGTAGGTGAAGAAATAGAGGCCGTAGTAAAACGATTTTTAGATTTGGGAATGTCGATAGAACAAGTCGCACACCGTATGGATGTCTCTGAAGACTATGTAAAACGTCATAGCAGTAGATAGTCAATTCTCCACATCCTTTCCAAGAACCAGATGCCTCGCTATCCGGTGTTCGGAGATTTGATTGCAGAACAGATTGCAAAAGGAGAAGTGCCAAGGTAGGAAAAATAAGTCAAACCAAGGAAATTCATAATAAAAAAAGGTAGTTTTCCACTTGACTTAAACATATGAAATGCGTGTTGACAATAAAAAAAGAGTTCGCTTATACTGATACAAAGCAAAGGCGCTCGGTAATTACCGGGTGCCTTTTTACTTTATGGGAAAGTGGGGGATGTCATGATTAAGATGGAGAATGTAAATAAATATTTCGGAGATTTGCATGTATTAAAAGATGTGAATTTGGAAGTGAAGGAGGGAGAAAAGTTAGTCATTATCGGTCCGTCGGGATCTGGTAAATCAACGACGGTACGCTGCATGAATTACTTAGAGGAACCAACGAGTGGCCGTGTATATATCGATGGAAAGGAGATTACGTCCCATAACAAGACGCATATAAACCGTGAGGCGATGTCGATGGTGTTCCAGCAATTCAACTTATATCCACATATGACAGTCCTTAAGAATCTAACGCTTGCACCGATGAAGCTTCATCATAAGACGAAACAGGAAGCAGAAGAGTTGGCATATCATTATTTAGACGTGGTTGGACTTAGGGATAAGGCAAACGTATATCCAACGACCCTATCCGGTGGCCAGCAGCAAAGAATTGCAATCGCCCGTGCGTTGTGTGCACAGTCAAAAATTATCTTATTTGATGAACCAACCTCGGCGCTTGATCCAGAGACGATTCAAGAAGTATTAGATGTTATGATTCGTCTGGCGAAAGAAAATATCACGATGGTTGTCGTAACTCATGAGATGGGATTTGCAAGGCAGGTGGCAGACCGAGTGGTATTTATGGCCGATGGCCAAATCATAGAAGAAGGAACGCCAGAACATTTCTTTGAGAATCCAGAGAACGAACGGGTAAAACAATTTTTAGGTAAGATTATTCGTTCTTAAGAAAAGAGGGTAAATAAGAGTAAGGAGGAGATTTTTATGAGAAGAAAAATAATCGCAGTAGCACTTAGTGTGATGATGGGAGCCATGGCATTTGCTGGCTGTGGAAGTAGTTCAAAAAAAGAAGAGGCAAAACAAGCAGATGTAAAGGCAGTGGATACCTCGAAATGGTCCAAGGAAGTAAAGAAGATTGTGGAAAGAGGAGTCTTACGTGTCGGTGTTAAGAATGCCGTAGTAGGATTTGGATATCAGGATCCAGTAACCAATGAGTACAGCGGTATGGAGATTTCTCTTGCGCAAAAGATTGCAGATAACTTAGGAGTCAAAGTAGAATATACGGCAGTTACCGCAGCGACAAGAACCGAGCTATTAGATTCTGGAGATATCGACTGCGTACTTGCTACATTTACAATCACAGATGAAAGAAAGAAGTCATGGGATTTCTCGACACCATACTATACGGATTACGTTACGGTGTTAGTAGAAAAAGCAAAGAACATCAAGACGGTGGCTGATTTAAAAGATAAGAAAGTAGGCGTATCTTCCGGCTCTACTTCGGCGAAAGCTTTAGTAAAGCAAATGATTGAAAAGAAAGTAATTGCAGGCGATTCCTTTGATGAAGAGAAATTCGATCCAGCAACATGGAAAGAGGGAGTAACCTTCCAACAATACGATGATTATCCAACCATTTCAACCGCACTTAGCGCAGGCGAAGTAGACGCCTTTTGTGTAGATAAGTCCATTTTAGCCATTTACCTTACGGATAGCCGTTCCTATATCGAGGATAAGTTCTCACCACAGGAATATGGCGTAGCAACGAAAAAAGGTTCTGAATTATCGGCAGCAGTAGAGGACTATATCAAAGGTTGGTTAGCAGATGGAACGATCGATAAGCTCATGGAAGAGAATAAGTTAAAATAAGAATCTAAGGGGGGATAGGATGTCGGAACTATTTTCAGTAGATGCTTGGGAAAAAGTATGGCATTATCGTTCGACTTTCTTTCTTGGACTTGGAAATACAGTAAAGACCGCATTCTTTGGAGTGTTGTTGGCATTTGTGTTAGGAATCCTATTTGGACTGATGGCTACAAGTTCCAAGAAAGGGCTTCGGTGGATTAGCCGAATTTATGTAGAGGTGATTCAAAATACACCAGTTATTTTGCAGATGTGCTTTCTGTATTATGCATTGGCATTTTCAAACCATAGCGTTAGCATCATTGTGACTGGAATCTTGTCCCTTGGCATTTATCACGGAGCCTATATGGCAGAGGTCATCCGTGCAGGCATTGAATCGATTCCGAAAGGGCAGTTTGAAGCAGCGCAGTCACAAGGATTTGGGTACATAGGGAGGATGTATTATATCATCCTTCCACAAAGCATTAAGATTATCCTACCTCCAATGGTAAATCAAATCGTGAACTTAACAAAGAATACGTCTTGTCTTTATATCGTAGGAGGAGCAGATTTGATTTCCCTTACGTATAGCTTTGTAACTGGAGTAAATACGGGAGGCGCCTATGCACCTGCCTATTTGGTAAGCGGCCTGCTGTTCTTCGTGATCTGTTTCCCATTATCCATGATTGCTGGCAAATGGGAGAATGCTCTGAAAAAGAGAGAGCGCACCATGGTGACACAACAACAAAAAGGTGAGGTGAATGCAACATGAATGAACTGGGAGCAAGTTTTTCCATTCTAAGAAATAGTGCGATCATCAGCTATATTCTAAAGGGGATTGTATTTACCTTGATCATATCTACATTGGCAGTCGTACTTGGTATCTTGATTGGATCCATCTTGGCACTGGTACGTAATTACTGTACCAGTAAGAAGACACGAGTATTCAAAGTGTTGGCCACAATATATATCGAAGTATTTCGCAATACTCCGCTGCTATTATGGATTTTTATCTGCATTGTATTTTGTCCATGTCCAGAACTATTTGCAACGTCTATGTTCGGACTGACTTCGGTAGAAACCAAGTTATTGTTTAAAGGATCGATGGCACTAATCTTATTTACTTCTTCCATTATCGCAGAAATCATACGTGGAGGGCTGAATGCGGTTCCACAAGGACAGTTTGAGGCGGGACATTCCCAAGGATTTAGCACGGTGCAGACAATGCGCTATATCATACTGCCACAGGCATATCGCAACGTGGTGCCTACCCTGCTTAGCCAGGTGATTACTACGGTGAAGGATTCCTCGTATCTTGCCAATGTTGCAACAATTGAGTTGATGGCAAGGGTGAAGAAGTTGCTAAGTTCTGCGAATCATTATAATGGAACAGGCACCATCAATGTATCCGATGTATTTGTATTGTTTGGAGTTGCGGCAATCCTTTATTTTTGCATTAATTTTTCCTTATCTTTAGTGGTCAGGAGGATGCAAAAAGGAAGGACGGCAGCAACACATATGCGATAGAAGGAGGATGCTATGGAAGGAACGTATGTGATAACGATTGCAAGACAATTTGGCAGTCTTGGGCGTTCGATTTCAAAAGAATTGGCATTGCGGCTGGGGATTCCCTTTTATGATCGGGATTTGGTAGAAGCCACGGCAAGACGGATGGGACAGCCGATCTCTCTGATTAGCGAGGAGGAAGAGAGTGCGAAATCTCATTTCT
>CALZJY010000146.1 GCA_945787925.1 uncultured Anaerosporobacter sp.
TCTTAATTCGGAAGACGGCAGAAAATGAGAAGAATAAGCGGCGCATCGTAGAGGGCATGATTACGGTATTAAAAGACCAAGAGCCGACACCAAGACATTTTAAACGGCTTTGTGAAGATATGGAACATTTTCTAAAAGGCATTTCGGTTGTCCCAGAATTTGACGGCCTGATTACCGATGCCTATATCGACCAGCTTGTTACCGTGGCGCCGTTGTATCGGATTGGGGTGATCCCAGGCGGCAGCAGGAAACTTCCTTGGATGCATGGAATCGAGAACGAGAATGAATACATACGGATGGCAGTAGAGATTGCAGAGTATTTCTATGTGCCATTTAGTAGGAACCACAGGGTGCCAATCAGTGCGCAGATGGTTTCGATGGTGGTATCTTGGGATTTGTTCCATGGAAATATTTATGAATATATGGAGCGTCTCGAGGATTGCTCAGGAGACCGTTATCATCCCGCACTTGTTCGGGCATTTCGGGTGATTCAGCTTCCGTATTATCTTGACAAGGGCAGTAAGTAAAGGGTATCTTAATATTAGAAAACGTAGTATTTTACTATGAATTTGGAAAGGAGTGGCTGTCCCATGAAGGTTTCCACAAAGGGAAGATATGGACTACGTGCATTGGTGGACTTAGCAGTGAATTCCACAGGAACTCATGTCTCATTAGTGAGCATAGCACAGCGACAAAAGATTTCATTAAACTATTTAGAGCAAGTGTTTGCCACACTTCGTAAGGCAAAGATCGTAAAGAGTGTAAAGGGAGCCCAAGGGGGATATAGCCTGGCGAAACCAGCAAGCCAGATTAAGGTGGCAGATGTGTTAAATATACTAGAAGGCGAATTTTGTATTGTAGATGAGGATGTGTTTGACGAAGACCAAATCGATGCGGTTCGACTTGCAGTAAAGACATTAGTGTGGGATCAAATCAATAAGAAGGTAAATGAATACTTGATGAATACGACATTAGATGACCTTGCAAAAGAATACGAGCGTTTAAACGGAGAATTACCAGACCTATACTATATTTAAAAATCCCTTGCTCAGTTTGAGTACTGGGAGTACATAAGGAAGTAGGAAATCCAAGGAGAGGGGTAAGTGAGATGGAAAAACTGAGATTTGATACTCCAATCGACCGTTATCATACGGATAGCGTGAAGTTTGACTTTAAGAAGGAATATGGAAAAGAGGAAGGGGTATTGCCTCTTTGGGTAGCGGATACAGATTTTGCGATTCCAAAGGAAGCCGCGGATGCCATCCGTAAGCGAGCGGAACATCCGCTGTATGGATATTCTGCGGGAGATGCCTCTTATTATGATTCCTTACGGGAATGGATGAAGACTCGTCATGGATATGAGATTCAAAATGACTGGGTCATCAATACGCCAAGCGTCGTATTTGCTATGGTAATAGCCATCCGCAAGTTTACGAAGGAAGGCGAGGCGGTAATGATCCAGACACCAGTATATGGACAGTTTTATAAGACGGTCGTAAACAATCACAGGGAATTGGTTGAGGTGCCCCTGCTGCAAGACAAGGCGAAGGAAAATGGCTACGAGATGGACTTTGCAAAGATCGAACAGCTGATCGTAGAAAGGAATGTAAAAGCATTCCTGTTATGCAATCCTCATAATCCAGTAGGAAGGGTATGGACGAAGCAAGAGCTTACAAGGCTTGGAGACATTCTAATCCGCCATGACGTACGAATCATCAGTGATGAGATCCATATGGACCTGGCATATCCAGGATACAAGCATATCGTATTTGCCTCCTTGAAAGAGGAATTTGCAAAAAATACGATTACTTGCACTGCACCAACGAAGGTATTCAATATAGCAGGATTGCAACAGGCGAATATAATAATTAGTGAAAAAGAGCTAAGAAACCAATTTCGCCAGGAAGTCCATAGCACGGGCTATATGGAACCAAATATCTTCGGTATGATTGCTAGCAGGGAATGTTATGCCCATGGCGCCGAATACGTAGACGAACTCATTCGTTATGTTTCTAAAAATGTGTCCTATGTGACTGAGTTTGTAAAGGAGAACATGCCGAAGGCGAGAGTCATCAAGCCAGAAGGGATGTATCTTCTTTGGATTGATTTTTCTGGATACGGCTATGAAAAGGACGAATTAGTAAGAAGAATCGAACATGTAGCAAAGCTATGGCTTAATGATGGAGAGGCATTTGGAGTAGAAGGGCGAGGTTATATGAGAATCAACCTGGCAACTACATTAGCAACGGTGAAAGAGGCCTGTGAAAGGATGTTGTTGATTTAGTTGGAATGGCAGCTTTCAGAACTTAATTTTGTATCCTGCTTTGTAAGGATTGCGCTGGCATTGGTGCTTGGCGGAATCGTAGGGGTGGAACGCGAGAAAAAGGGAAGACCGGCAGGGCTTCGGACCTATATGCTTGTTTGTTCTGGCTCGGCACTTGTAATGATGACGAACCAGTATCTAGCAGTGTGCTATCCCCAGGTAGATGTGAGCCGTATGGCATCGCAGGTCATTAGCGGCATTGGCTTTCTAGGTGCGGGAACGATTATCCTTACGGGGAAGAATCAAGTACGTGGATTGACTACGGCAGCAGGCCTTTGGGCAGTAGCCTGTCTAGGGCTTGCCATCGGTATTGGCTTTTATTATGGTGCAATCCTTGGTGGAGTAAGCATCTTTCTGACCATGGTTGGATTGCAGCGTCTTGACAGCCATTTGCTGACGAAGACGAAGGAAATTGCCGTATATGTGGAACTTAAGGAACACGTATTGATGGGAACGTTCATCGATGAGCTGAAGAAGCAGGAGATGGGAGTCTTGGATTTGGAAATCGTCAGTGACACGATGCAGTGTAATTGCTGTGTCGCAGGCATATTCTGGTTACGGCTAGACAAAAGGATGCCCCATTGGCAGGTAGTAGAACGGATAAGAGAAATCGAAGGAGTAGCATTCGTAAAGAAATTAAGATAGCAGAGACATGGGAGAGAAAGAATGCTTGATGCCACGCAAAAGGAATAGAATAGCGAGACCGGATATATAGTAGAGTAAGGAAGTAAAAGGAGCAATCACATGCCAACACAAAAAGTTGACAGTCAACTAAACCTTGCATTAGATGTACCGGAGGAACTTCGTCAGGAGAGCAGTGACTTAAACGTGGGCTTCATCCAGGCGGATAACAGATGGGAAGTAATCGTAAAATATGTAGGAAGTCTGGAACGAATAAAAAAAGAGTTAGATGTCCAGGTGACGGAACTCCTAAATGAATTTGCCATCATAGTGATTAAGGAATCGTTAATCGGGGCCCTTGCTGCTTATGATGAAATCATATTTATTGAGAAGCCCAAAGCATTAAGCACTGAGGTAATAAACGGAATCTCAGCCTCTTGTATGAATCAGGCACAGCGCCCTCCATATAACTTGTCTGGAAAAGGAGTGATGGTGGCAGTCGTTGATTCTGGCATCGATTATGCTCACCCGGATTTTAGAAATGAGGATGGAACCAGCCGTATCTTATACTTATGGGACCAGACCATTCAAGGCAAGCCGCCAGAAGGCTACTATGAGGGGACGCTATATACGAAAGAACAGATAGATGGGGCATTAAAGGCAACTACATTTGAAGGAAGGGACCGTTTGGTTCCATCTAACGATACGACAGGGCATGGAACCAATGTGGCGGGAATCTGCTGTGGTAACGGCAGGGCAAGCAATGGGAGATACCGTGGCGTGGCATATGAATCAGATATAGTCGTAGTAAAGCTTGGAAGGAGTATCGGAAATTCCTTCGCAAGTACGGCACAGCTGATGGAGGCCATCAATTTTTGCGTTACTCTCTCTATAGAGCGGAACCAGCCGCTTGTAATTAATGTTAGTTTTGGAAACTCCTATGGTTCCCATAGTGGTACCAGTCTATTAGAGACTTTTATCGATGGTGCAGCAAGCGTAGGAAGGAACAATATCGTCATCGGTTCTGGCAACGAAGGAGATGCCGGTCGGCATGCCTACGGAATATTAAAGGAGGAAGTCCAACAGGTCGCCTTAATCGTAGGGGAGAGGGAGACGGATCTCAACTTGCAGATCTGGCACAATCCATATGATATCATGGATATTTCATTAGTTACCCCATCGGGAGTCAGAGTGGGACCATTTAATAGGAGTGCAGGTTCCAATTCGTATGACCTGACAGATAGCAAATTGTACGTGTATTATGGAGAACCATCTCCATTTTCCATCTATACAGAGATTTTCTTTGCCTGGATACCAAAACAGGAGTTTGTGCAGTCAGGACAATGGGTGATAGAGCTGGCACCCCAGCGGATCCTTCGAGGAGAATACTTTATGTGGCTTCCGTCTGGAAATGCGATAAATCCAACGACAAGGTTTCTTCGCCCAAGCGTGGAGACGACGCTTACGATTCCATCTACTGCAAGGCGTGCGATTTCTGTAGGTGCGTATAACAGCAATGATGATTCTTTGACTACGTTTTCAGGAAGGGGATTTACTGTAAATAATTCAGTGAAGCCAGAAATTGTAGCACCAGGAGTTGGCATCATGAGCTCGGCATCAGGAGGCGGCTATAGCAGGAATACGGGAACCTCGTTTGCCACCCCGTTTGTAACCGGAGCATGTGCCTTGCTTATGCAGTGGGGCATCATAGAGAAAAACGATTTATTCCTATATGGAGAAAAGACAAAGGCATATTTGCTTGCCACTACGAGAAAATTAGAGAGTTTTACAAGATATCCGAATGAGGCAGTAGGATTTGGAGCCTTGTGCCTGAGAGAGGATTTTTAAGTGAGATACAGGTCTTTTGTTTCTGCAATGGGACATTAGACCTGTTTTTTGTGTTCAATGCTTGTCATTTTTGGTCGAATGATATAGAATGGTAGTAAAACGATAAAAAATACCAAAAAAGTTAAATTTTTAGTGTTAACTGTAAAAATACAATCGGGAGATGTCAATAAGCATAAGCGCGACATGCAAGTTGATTGGTATGAGATAGGAGGGATGGTATGTTTGGTGTGAGAAAGAGAATATGTGTATTAGCATCCGATATTGCATCAAATACTGTATCTCGGACCATTAAGGGAATCATGAAAAAGGCTTGATGTTTTATGAAAGGCTTATTTTTATGATTACGATGTCTGTGTATTCGCTCCATTGATTAAGGACGGAGGAAAGGCAGAGCATCAATACGGGGAAAAGAATATCTTTCGATTGCCAAATATGGAACAGTTTGCAGGAGTTATCGTGGTGGCGGAGTCCATCAAGATAGAAAATGCAATTGAAGAAATCGAACAAATGTTAAGGGAAAAATGCAGCTGCCCTGTAGTAATCATGGATCATAAGTCAGACTATTTTGATAGCATTATCATGAGTGAAGAAGAGACAATGGAATGCCTGGTAGATCATCTGATCGAGGACCATGGATTTACGAAGATTAACTGTCTCACAGGAGCAGAGCATGATTATCATGCGAGAGAGCGATTACAAGGATACAAAAACAGCCTCCGCAAGCATGGAATACCAGTAGAAGAGGAACGTTATACATATAGCAGCTATCTATTGGATTCTGCGGTGGAACAAGCATATAGTATAGCCCATGGTCTAGTAGAGAAGCCAGATGCAATCGTCTGTTACAGCGATGCAGTAGCAGTTATGATGGCGAAAGAATTTATGATTCAAGGAATCGATATTCCAAATGAGATTGCAATCATTGGGTTTTCTTCTAGCGAAGAGGGAATTCGTTTCATTCCATGCATTACATCTGCAATTCCACCATGTGGATTGCAT
>CALZJY010000147.1 GCA_945787925.1 uncultured Anaerosporobacter sp.
CTACTCAGGAATGTATCATCATTGAAGACTCCATGAACGGAAGTATTGCAGCAATGCGCGCAAACATTCCTTGTATCGGATTCCAAAATAAAAACTCTGGTAACCAAGACCTATCCCGTACTTGCTGTATCTATGAAGATATGGCAGCATTAGATTTCGCAGGCGTATTAGAAGAATATAACCGCTATCATGGATATCCTGTAACCATCCTAGAAACAGAACGCCTGATCATCCGTGAATTCTCCATTCATGATGTAGAAGCATTATATGATATCTACCAACAAGAAGGGATTACTGATTACATTCCTCCCCTTGGCACACTTTCTGAAGAGAAAGCAAAAATGGCTTCCTATATCGAACGCCACTACAACTTCTATCGCTTTGGATTATGGGGGATTTTCGACAAGAAAACAGACCAGTTAATCGGTTGTTCTGGCATCCAATGTGTAGACCTTGGAGACAAAACTGAAATCGAGCTTGCCTACCTTACAAGCCTTCCATGCCAACAAAAAGGATATGCGCTTGAATATACGACAGCCATCCTTTCTTACGTAAAGGAACACTATGATTTTGACTCTCTTGTAGCTCTCATCCATCCAGAAAACAAAGCCTCTCTACAACTGATTCAAACGCTAGGATTTACGTATGAAACTATGGTTCCACATAAAGGTATGAACTGCTTGTTATACCGCCTTCCACTTTGCGAAGCAAGTGTTGAAAAATAGTATAAATTCATATAAAATGGTTAGGGTAATAGTAAGAAAATAGGCAAGGAATTATCTATGGTAAAAAAGAAAATCATCAAGAGACGTTCTGTCTCTACGACACAATCAAATAATGAACCACACCAAATTTCTGACCACGCAAAGCATGCCCTTGCTACCAAAGCGGTTCAGAAATTATATGATAAAAATCCTGATACAAGCGTCTATGCCAGACGTTACCAATACAAGAAACAACAACCCACGGAGGACCAATAACATGGATGAAATCTATAACATTATCGAAGCAAAAATCAAAGAAGGCGGCTATACAGGAGAAGTAAGTGGCTTTGATATTTACAACGAAGTATGTGACTTTATCGATGATAAAGAAAACGGTACTTACATCTTTATGTCTAAAAAAGATAATGATGTCGTATTTGAATATAAAGTAGATATCAACGATGCGGACTTCAACCTTTCCTACATCGATATCAAAGAAAACGATCAAACATTCCATATCGATTTTGATGCTTAGGGGGTTTCCACTTGGAAAACACACGTAACACAAAGCAAAAGCAACATATTCTATCGATCTTGAGTACGGCCAAACGACCAATGTCCATCAACGAGATCTATAGCTGCTGTATTGAAACATATCCCAGAATAGCGAAGTCGACGATCTATCGTACGATTGATTCTTTAATCAAGCAAAATCTTATCGACAAATACTATTTATCCGATAACGAATTATTCTATCAAATTAAGGACAATTCTACGGAACATAAGCATTATGTCATTTGTAACAGCTGCAAGAAGATCTTTCATTTACCTAATTGTCCAATTCACTCTATTCAGGACAGCTTAAGTGAATATGGCTTTGACGTGACGGATCACTATATTCAAATCAGCGGTATATGTAAAGAATGTAGAAAAAAAGCAGATACGTAAGTATTTACGTAATCTGCTTTTTTTCTATCTTGGTACATTTGTTGCTGTTGCATCTGTAGCTGCAGGGCTAACTGTTGTTGCTGGTTGTGTTGTTCCAACGATGTCCTCTGCACCTTTTTTAATTCCTTCTCCAATATCTTCTGCACCATTTTTTACATCATTGCCGATATCCTCTGCGCCGTTCTTCACATCATTGCCGATGTTATCTGTGCGGTTATTCACGTCATTGTCGATATTGCCAGCTCCTCTTTCGTTATTGTTAATCGCGTTGTCTGTTGGCGCAATGGTATTGTTTTTTGTATCTGCACGATCATCAGTTGCTGAATTATTATTTTTTCCATTGGTAGAACATGCAGTGATGGACATTGCACCGAGGCAAAGTACTGCGATTAATACCATTAGTTTTTGTTTCATGAGGCTTCCTCCTTCATTTTAATACGAAGTTAGTATCCCACTTAACTTTCCAATTATACCAACAATTATCTTTTTTTCTTTTTCTGTCTCATAATTTCTTTTTCTTCCTTCGAGACACGATTAGATTCTATGATTTTCTGCAACGACATACGATACGTAACATCATCTAATTGATTGCATTCTAAATACTTGCAAGTATCTTCCTTACACTTTACATATGCCACGCTTACAAGCCATGCGATTGCCATCTGCACATAGTATTCTGTCCCATCATAGGCATCGCATAAAGCAAAGATTTCTCCTAGATATCGTTCCTCCATAAAATATGCTAGAAACATCACGAATGCAAATCTTCTATCATACGCTCTCTCACTCTTCGCATATGGTACGAGGAACGCAAACATCTCCTCCTTATGGCGCTTCGTCATCTTTAGAGAACTGCAAAACGTGTCACAAACCGACCAGTTATCAATATAGGGCACGAATGCGCGAATCTCTTGTAAAATCCGTTCCAATCCTACCTGCTTTTCCTTTAGATTCCCAATGACCGCTCCTGTAAGGATTTTCTCCTCATTATACTGAAACTCTGCCTGCTGCAAATAAGACAGAGCATTCCCTTTGCTGATTTCCTTTGCCATATCACGAAGAATCGGAATTCGAATTCCTAGTATCTTATCCTCTCCTGGAATCAGGCTGCTATGAAAGGCTGCATATTTTTCCTCTCGCTTGCCCTCTAAATAGGCAACCAACTGCTTGTACTTCTCTTTCGTCCATTCTTCTTGTCTAAACTCCATCCTGTCACTCCTTCTTAAACTCAGGCATGAACTCTCGGTACCGTAACGGACACATATTCTGCTGCAGCTTCAAGTTTTCTCTCTCCTTAATGCTGATATGCTCCACAAACGTTGCCCAAGCCCCCTTCATTTCTTTTTCCCGCTCAGAAACTTCTTCTAACACGTTCTGGTCCATCAGTTCCATCGAGAGAATAAACCACTGCTTTCTAGCTGGGTGCACGACCGCCATCTGTCTTGACTCATCGATAATCATAAAATTCTCACTGGAAAAGCGGTCCACAAAATGGGGCGCTAAAATTGGAAGGATATTGTTCTCTGGACGAATCTTGGAAACTAAGATATGGTTGGATAGCTCTTCAAACCTTACAAATCCTGTATAGCGATGTCTCTCCATGCTTACTCGCTTATATGTCTTTGCCATCAGATTCACTGCATCATTGCTTAAATGGTCCATTACCTGACTTCCATAGTGGAATCCTAAAATCATAAAGCGATAAATCGCATCTGCCTTATCATCCCGGTTAGAAAGTGCCATATAATAAATATACCGATACGCCTCTAGGCCGATTTTTTGCTTGATGCTTCTAGTTACCTTCTCTGCCTTTTCGAGATCTGGCTTTACGGATAGATAACTACAAAATAGAGCAATCTCCGTATTGTGTTCTAACTGAATCTTATTATTCACATGTCCCCTCTTACTGGCCCATGCATCATAAATCGCAGTAAAGATTCCTTCGATGGAATCCTCACATACGTAAACCTGTATCTCATTCACCGTTTCATCCTCCTAGCTTCCAACTCTCCATTGATAATTCGTGTCAAACATCGATAACTGCTTATACGTATTTACCTCCTGTAGTGGCTCTGGAAGTTTCTCTTTTACCTCTAACATATTACGGATGATATAATCCTCCTCAATCTTTACGGGATACATCATCTTTCCATTACATGTAATGAAATAATGGGCACGTTTCAACACGACTCCCATCTTCTTTAGATCAGCAAAATCAAGCACCGCCATTTTTCTTGCTCGCACGATTCTACGAGCCGAATTAACACCGATTCCTGGTACACGTAGAAGCATTGCATAGTCTGCCTTATTCACTTCCACTGGGAACTGTTCCAAATGCTTTAATGCCCAGTTGCATTTTGGATCTAATAGCACATTAAAATACGGATTCTCTTCATTCAAGATTTCATCTGCTTCAAACCCATAAAAACGTAATAACCAGTCGGCCTGATACAAGCGGTGCTCTCTAAGAAGCGGTGATTTCGTATCCATGCTCGGCAACAGGCAATCCTCATTGATTGGGACATAGGCAGAATAAAAGACACGCTTTAAATCAAACTTCTTATATAAGGAGCTGGTTACTGAAAGCAATTGGTAATCCGTCTCTGGTGTTGCCCCAATAATCATCTGCGTACTCTGTCCCGCAGGCACGAACCTAAACTTTTTCTTAAATTTGTTCTTACGATTCACTAACGATACTGGATTGTCATAGGATGGATCAATCCCCATCTGCAAGTTTGCTAACTGTAATGCCGTGTTCTGCGTACTTACAATCGGCTTTCCATCAATACCTACAATACCGCTTCCCCCAGTCATCTCGATTCGCTTTCCTTTATACTCTTGAATGCCTAACTGAATCTGCTTCATTGGCTTTAAGATATTCTTACGATTCTTATTCGGAGCAAGTTCCTTTAACCCCTCACTCGTTGGAAGCTCTAAGTTCACGCTCATTCGGTCTGCAAGCCATCCTACCCGGTTCACTAATTCTGGGTCTGCACCTGGAATTGCCTTTACATGGATATATCCATTAAATCCATGCTGGATTCGTAACAACACCAATGTCTGATAAATCAGGTCCATCGTATAGTCTGGACTATTCACGATTCCTGAACTCAAAAATAATCCCTCTATAAAATTCCTACGATAAAATTCTATTGTTAAATCGCATACCTCCTTAGGTGTAAAAGTGGCACGCTTTACATCATTACTTCTTCGATTAATACAATATTTACAATCAAAAATACATTCATTCGTAAACAAAATCTTAAGCAGAGAAATACATCTTCCATCTTGTGAGTAGGTATGGCAGATTCCACAAGATGCTGCATTCCCTATTCCATCCTGATTTCCTTTGCGGTCTACGCCACTAGACGTACACGCAACATCAAACTTGGCGGCATCTGATAAGATTGACAGTTTCTCTTCCATCGACATATTTTCTTGTATTACCATATTCTCACCTACACAAACATACGTTCTATTTCTTGTTTTAACTATATCATAAGAAGAAGTTTCATGCAAGTAGGGAATCATTAGGCACCAACTCATCCCCTATGCATAAAATATGCTATAGCATAATTGCATTAGGAGGTGTCATTCATGGGCCATGTAAGCATCGGGCAGACGGCCCCTGATTTTATCGCACAAACAACCTTTGGACAATTACAGATGTCCAGCCTTAGAGGCTCTTGGGTCGTATTCTTTTCTCATCCAGGAGATTTCACTCCAGTATGTACGACCGAATTTATTGCATTTACAAAAGAATTCGATACCTTTTGCCAACTAGGCGTACAGCTATTAGGCCTTAGTATAGACTCTAATCCGTCCCATTTGGCTTGGGCAGAATCCATCCGCACAATGACAGGATGTGCACTTCCATTTCCGATCGTTGCCGATCGAGTAGGAGAAATTGCAACGCTCTATGGCATGATTGCTCCAGAAGCTTCTTCTACCCAAACGGTTCGTAACGTCTATATTATCGATCCAGAACAAAAAATACGCTGTATCCTAATTTATCCGCTGACTACTGGCCGCTTTATTCCAGAGATTATCCGTATCGTTCAGGCGCTCCAAACTGCGGATCAATATTGCTGCGTCACTCCTGCCAACTGGCAACCAGGAGATAAAGTACTTGTTCCT
>CALZJY010000148.1 GCA_945787925.1 uncultured Anaerosporobacter sp.
AAAGAAGACCGTTCTTTAATGAATGTTCCATTTGTGACTGGTGACGAAGAATTAGATGCAAAATTCGTAAAAGAAGCAAAAGCTGCAGGATTTGTAAATCTTAAAGGCCATAGAACGGTTGGTGGCATGAGAGCTAGTATCTACAATGCAATGCCAAAAGAAGGCGTAGAAAGACTAGTAGAATTCATGAAGAAGTTCGAAGCAGAGAACAAATAGAGTGCAAAAAAGGAAGAGGCGTTAACATGAAGAGTGGAAAAGCGCCTCTTTTTACATAATAAAGGAGAGTCAGATATGGTAAAGTATAATTGTCTTAACAAGATTAGCCCAGTTGGTCTTGCAAACTTTACAGACCAATACGAACAAACAGAAGAGATGGGCAATGCAGAAGCAGTCCTAGTACGAAGCGCTGCCATGCATGACATGGAATTTGGAGACAACTTAGTAGCAATCGCAAGAGCTGGTGCAGGTGTAAACAACATTCCATTAGATAAATGTGCAGAACAAGGAATCGTAGTATTCAATACTCCAGGTGCAAACGCAAATGGTGTAAAAGAATTATTCATCAACGGCCTTATGATGGCAGCCCGTGATATCAAAGGCGGCATGGAATGGGTAGAAGCAAACAAAGGTGACGAAAACATCAATAAGACAATGGAAAAAGCAAAATCCAAATTCGCTGGCACTGAAATCCAAGGAAAGAAACTTGGCGTAATCGGCCTTGGTGCAATCGGCGTATTAGTTGCCAATGCAGGAAAGAGTTTAGGAATGGAAGTATACGGATGCGATCCTTTCCTTTCTATTGACCATGCATGGGAATTGTCTCATGATATCAAGCACGTAAACACACGTGAAGAAATCTTTAGAGAATGTGATTACATAACAGTGCATGTACCTGCACTTCCAGATACAAAAGGAATGATCAATAAAGAATCTATCGCTATGATGAAAGACGGCGTAGTGATCTTAAACTATGCAAGAGACATCCTTGTAAATGATGATGATATGAAAGAAGCATTAGAAAGCGGAAAAGTAAAGAAATACGTAACAGACTTCCCAAATGCAAAGACTGCAAACATGGCAGGTGTTATCGCAACTCCTCACCTTGGAGCATCTACTGCGGAATCAGAAGACAACTGTGCAGTAATGGCAGTAAAAGAAATCATGGATTATATGGAACAAGGTACGATCAAAAATTCCGTAAACTATCCAGCATGTGATGCAGGCGTATGTACTTCACAAAGCCGTATTACCGTAAACCACAAGAACATTCCAAACATGATCAGCCAGCTTACTGGTGTATTCTCGGCAGAGGGAATCAACATTGAAAACATGATCAATAAGTCTCGTGGAGATTATGCATATTCTGTATTCGATATCGAAGCAGATGCTTCCGAAGAAATCGTTGCAGCATTAACAGCAATCGAAGGCGTGCTTCGTGTCAGAGTAGTAAAATAGAACCTTATAAAAAGGCTTGGAGGAAAAGACATTCTTCCAAGTCTTTTTCCATTTTAGAAACGATACATGTGTATGGCACATTGCACATGGCCCGATTACATATACTTACATATATGAAAGGATAGGTTTGCATAAGTTAGGAGAACGAGATGAAGCGAAGCAGGAAGATTGTAGTAAGGGGCGGCATCATGGGCGCCCTCTTGCTTGGAGCGGTTTGGACGGCAACGGACTATTTTTACCGTCTTGCCATAGATGCAACGACATCAAAGAAGATTGTATCTAATGGAAATGCAGTGGTGCTAACCGTAAAACGGGATGCGTTTGATTATAAAAAGTGGATGGTTACAAAGAGCGGAATGAGGAATGTCTATACGACATCTTGGGACGGACTGCGCCTTCACCGATATGAAATACGAAACAAGGCAGAAGGGAATCGATATGCCATCTTGATCCATGGGTATGATAGCAACGGAATCTCCATGGCGGAGCAGGCAAAGTATTTTTATGATCTTGGCTATCATGTAATCGTGCCAGAGCTGAGAGGACATGGAGGCAGTGAAGGAACGTATATCGGCATGGGCTGGCATGACCGGTTAGACGTGCTGCAGATTGTGGAGGAAATCGTATCACGCGAAAAAGAGGCAAAGATTGTCCTTTATGGCATCTCTATGGGGGCAGCAACCGTGCTGATGGCATCGGGAGAGCCACTTCCTAGCAATGTTGTGGCGGTGATTGAGGATTGCGGCTATACCTCGGCATGGGAGGAATTTGAATATCAGCTGCACCATTTATTCTCCTTGCCAGCAGTCCCACTTCTTTATACGACGGATTGGATGACAAGGCACCGTGCAGGATATGGATTTAGTGAGGCATCGGCAATCGCACAGGTAAGAAAATCGGTAACGCCGACATTATTCATTCATGGAACGGAGGATACCTTTGTGCCATTTTCAATGCTAGGGCGTCTATATGAGGCATGTAATGCGCCAAAGGAAAAATTCGTAGTAGAAGGGGCGGGCCATGCACAGAGTATGGAGAAACATCCGGAAGCGTATAAGGAAGAATTGGGGAGATTTTTAAGAAAATATGGAAGATAGCAGGGAGGATAACATTTACACCGCAGGCGCAGAATGCTATACTATAGCTGTGGTTGGTAAAAATTAACATGTTTGATGTTAGGAGGAAGTTGAAATGGCAGTCATAAAACCATTTATTTGCGTTCGTCCCAATGAGGCAGAGGCATGTCAGGTAGCCGCACTACCCTATGATGTGTATAATCGAGAAGAGGCAAAGGAAGTCGTGAAAAAGAATCCAAAGTCCTTTCTTGCGATTGACCGTGCAGAGACGCAGTTTGACGATTCGGTAGGAATCTATGAAGAATGCGTATATGAGAAAGCGAGACAGCTATTAGAGGAAAGAATGGAAGACGGGACATTTATTACAGATCAGGACCGTTGTTATTATGTATATGAGCTTACGATGGATGGCCGTTCCCAGACGGGAATCGTGGCATGTGCATCCATTGATGACTATGACCAAGGCATCATCAAGAAGCATGAGAACACAAGGGAAGAGAAGGAACAGGACCGCATCCATCATGTGGATACATGCAGTGCCCAGACAGGCCCAATCTTCTTGGCATATCGAAGCAATGAAGTCATTGCAGCAGAAGTTGCTAAGGCAAAGGAGCAGGCACCGATCTATGACTTCGTATCGGAGGATGGAATCGGCCACAGAGTATGGAAGATTGCAGAGGAAGGTGCCGTAGCGGCAATTAAGGAAGCATTTGTAACGCTCCAGCAGATTTACATTGCAGATGGCCACCATAGGGCAGCAAGCGCTGTAAAGGTAGGAAAGAAACGTCGTACGGAACATCCATCCTATGATGGCACGGAGGAGTTTAATTACTTCTTATCCGTCTTATTCCCAGAAGACCAGTTAAAGATCCTGCCATACAATCGGACGGTGAAAGATTTAAATGGTCTCACAACAGAAGCGTTCTTAGCAAAGATCGAAGAACACTTTACGGTGACAGCAGTGGGGAGTACCGTTTATGAGCCAGAGAGAAAAGGAACCTTTGGCATGTACTTAGACGAGGCTTGGTATGCCTTAGAAGCAAAGCCAGAACTCTTACAAATCACAGATCCAGTAAAGGGATTAGACGTGTCTTTATTACAGGACTATTTATTACAGCCCGTGCTTGGAATCAACGATCCAAGAACGGATGCAAGAGTCGAATTCATTGGAGGAATTCGAGGAACGAAAGAATTAGAGAGAAGAGTTCAGACCGATCAGAAAGTAGCATTTTCCATGTATCCAACGTCCATTCAGGAACTATTTTTAGTAGCGGATGCAGGAAAACTAATGCCACCAAAATCGACTTGGTTTGAGCCTAAATTACGAAGCGGATTATTCATCCATCCAATAGAACGAGGGTAAAAGAAATGAAAAGCACTTTAATGAGAAAAACGATAGGAAAAAAGTGGTAATTCTAAGAAACTATGAGTTGTTACATTGCATTTTTTGACATATTCTTATATCATTAAAGTAGAAACAGTCATGTCTCTTTGCTTAAGGTAGGAATATGTCTATCTTAAGATAAGGAGAGACTGTAGATGAGTGAATTATTATTTATGGAACCAGTATTTAAGGAGGCAATCTGGGGTGGAGAACGGTTGCATACAGAGTATGGATATACGATTCCAAGCGATCATACTGGAGAATGTTGGGCAATCAGTGCACATCCAAATGGAGATTGTACAATTAAGAATGGAACCTATGCAGGAAAGAAACTAAGTCAGGTATTTGGGGAACATAGAGAACTATTTGGAGGCATTGCAGGAGATAAGTTTCCTCTCCTAGTAAAGATTATCGATGCCAAAGAGGACTTAAGCATCCAGGTACATCCAGACGATTCTTATGCAAGCGAGCATGAGAATGGCGCTCTTGGAAAGACAGAGTGCTGGCTGATTCTCGATTGTAAGGAGGATGGCAAAATCGTAGTAGGCCATCATGCCAAGGACAAGTCCCAGCTGGAGCAGATGATTGACGAGGAAAGATGGAATGAGTTAATCAACGTGCAGCCAATTAAGAAAGATGACTTTTTTCAGATTACGCCTGGCACGGTCCATGCGATTAAAGCTGGAACCCTAGTTTTAGAAACTCAGCAAAGCAGTGATATTACATATCGATTATATGATTACGATCGCCTTCAAAATGGAAAAAAACGCGACCTTCATATCAAACAGAGCATTGATGTGATTAATTGTCCGTATATAGATGAAATTGCGGCAACCAGAGTATTTGAACAGCCTACCTATACAAGAAAAGAACTAGTAACCTGTGACTTCTACACAGTGGATAAGGTAGACATCTTTGGAAAGTCTCTGTTTCATCTGGATAAGCCATTCAAGCTCGTAAGCGTGATTGCGGGAAGTGGCTCCATCGATGAGCATAGTATTAAGAAGGGAGACCATTTCATCATACCTTCCGATTATACATCCTATATTCTTGATGGAGATATGCAGTTAATTGTATCAAGTTTGTAAAGGAGAAGAGAACAAATGAGTAACTTTTTTAACTTAGATAATCCATTTTTTCAGACAATGTCGAAAGTCTTTGACCTCATATTGGTAAGCGTTCTTTGGGTATTTTGTTGCTTCCCAGTCATTACGATTGGTCCAGCAACGGCAGCGCTATATTATGTGGTGGCAAAGGTAGTTCGAAGAGAACGAGGATATGTACATAAGGAATTTTTTCGGGCATTTAAAGAAAATTTTATCACAGGGACAGTGTATACCATCGTACTTGTTGTAATGGCATTCCTATTCTATATGAACTTTAGTTTCGTTCATATGAATCATACGAAGACAAACGCATTCCTATTCTATATGTATTGGATGATGTTATTTGTGATCGGATGTATTACGGTTTACGTATTTCCATTACTATCAAGATTCCACGTAAAACCCCTGCAGCTAGTGAAGATGTCCCTATTCATGGCATTAAAGCATCTTCCAAGGACATTAATCATGTTAGTGTTCGTACTCATCACAGGATTTACGATGTTCATCATGCCACCGTTAACGATGATTCTTCCAGGAGTATGTGCATTATTATGTTCCTTCCAGCTTGAAAAGGTAATGAAATTATATTTGCCAAAGCCAGAAGAGGGCATTCCGAAAGAAGAGTTAGAATGGTACTATACATTTTAGTAAAAAATTAACAAAATTTTACATTAAAATATGAGTTTTCATGGACTATTGTATAAAAAAATAATTATCTTTTTATTTAGGAAATTATTTCGACTACAATA
>CALZJY010000149.1 GCA_945787925.1 uncultured Anaerosporobacter sp.
TTAGCTCAAAAAGCTGCACAAGAAACAGAAACTGCTGCCAAAGAAAAGGCAGAAAACATTGTAAACGGTGCAATAAAGAAAGCAGCTATGATTGAGGAAGATGCGCAACAAACAGCAAGCAAGATTAAGATGACTGCTTCAGAACAAGCGAATACGTTACTTTCCAAAGCAAGAGAAGAATTATCTCAAATCCAAGCGGACGTAGCGAATTTATTACAACAATATGATAAATATAAGATTCAATACAAACAATTAATCAATACGCAATTAGAGATTCTAGATAGTCCAGCATACAATATAGATTACTCTCAATTTGTTACGTACCACTCGTTCATTTCTTCTCAATTAGCAATGCCTGAGTTAGAAGAAGTGGTAGAGGAACCATGCGAAAAAGAAGAACAAGTAGAAAACATGGAAGTTCAACCAGAGGAAGAACCAGTCGTGGAAGTTACTCCTTCTGAAGAAGAAGAACCAGTAAGCGAAGAAGGAGAAGAAAAGAAAGTAGCAATCGAAGAAGAATACTTCATACCGACGATTGATTTAAGTGGAATCTTAGATAATGCGAAAGATAAAGAAGTAGAAAAAGACGAACCAGTAGTTTCAGATCGTGGAATGAAGGAAATTCACTCCCAAGAAAAAGGTTCTGATCTTGAACATACATTAAATGAAATGTCAGAGAAAGAATTATTATTAAAATTATTCTCAAATGTAAGTGAAACGAAAATGAAAGCTCCTAGCACAGAAGCAAAGAGTGATTTTGAGTTTCTTGATTTATAATTGAATACAAGAGGACTTGTATTCTTTGGGGTGTCCATTTACCGAATAGTAAGTGGCTGCCCCATTTTTTCTAATAGCAAGTGGTAATGATAGCATGAAATACGTGTAAACGCACGAGTAGAAAGGAAATGATATACTATGACAAAGTCAGATAAGATTACAGTACATTATAATGAAGTTCCAATTTACGATATATGCATTAAACATAGCTTTAGTTCGTTCTTTCGACAATTAGAGAAACTCAATACAAAAGGAAAAAAAATCTGTATCGTGTGTGATTCGACAACGAAAGAATTGTTTTTAGATGATGTGATTGATTTAGTGAAGGAATATTCTGCGCAAGTAGAGAGCTTTAGTTTTCCGGCAGGAGAGGAATCTAAGACATTAGATACGGTAAGAAAACTATATGAGCAGCTGACACTTTCCAGATTCGACCGTTCGGATTTATTGATTGCCTTAGGCGGAGGTGTTGTGGGGGACTTATGTGGATTCACTGCTGCAACGTACTTAAGAGGAATCCAATTTATACAGATGCCAACTACCTTATTATCTATGGTAGATAGTAGTATCGGAGGCAAGACTGGGGTTGATTTTGATAGCTATAAAAATATGGTTGGCGCATTCCATCAGCCAAAGAACG
This sequence comes from uncultured Anaerosporobacter sp., assembly GCA_945787925.1. Taxonomy (GTDB): domain Bacteria; phylum Bacillota; class Clostridia; order Lachnospirales; family Lachnospiraceae; genus KM106-2. Next base: position 1,418 of record CALZJY010000149.1, read on the forward strand.
TATACATCAATACTGCTTGCTTAAAGACGTTAGAAAAACGAGTATATGTCTCTGGATTTGGGGAAGTAATCAAATATGGATTAATTTCAGATCCTGAGTTTTATACGTGGTTAAAAGAAAATCGAGAATCACTTCTTGCTTATGATGAGGGTGCCCTTCGTGAAATGATTTATCGAAGCTGTATCAACAAGCAAAAAGTAGTGGAATCGGATCCAGAAGAAAAAGGGTTACGTGCTGTATTAAATCTTGGGCATACCATCGGACATGCAGTGGAAAAATTAAAAGAGTTTTCCTTGTATCATGGAGAGTGTGTTTCCATCGGGATGGTAGCGGCAGCCTATATTTCTTACCAAAGAGGGTTGCTTACTGCGGAAGAATTAGAAGATATTAAAGAAACGTTATCTTCCTTTGGCCTTCCGGTTCACGTAGAAGGAATCGATGCAGAAGAAACGGTTGCTGCTACAAAAAATGATAAAAAGATGCAGGCTGGAAAGATTAAGTTCATTTTAATGAAGGGGCTTGGACAATGTTATATCGATAATACGGTATCCGACCAAGAGCTTTTAGATGGAGTGAATTATATATTACAGAACAAATAGATCCTTCGGTGGAGCAAGTTAGAAACGAGGAGAGAACATGAAGAAGAAATTTGGAGTTCTATGGGTAATCTTATTAGTTGCCCTAGATCAAATCACAAAATATTGGGCAGAGGGATATCTTCCTAATAATGGACCAGTCAAACTTATTAAGGATGTATTTCATTTAGAATATTTACAAAACCGTGGAATCGCATTTGGCATGTTCCAAGGGAAATTCTTATTTTTCGTATTTACAACGATTATAATATTAGTGATGATTGGCTATATTTATTATCGTATGCCAGATACAAAGAGATATCGTCCATTACAATTTTGTACGATTTTCATTGCTGCAGGTGCAATTGGTAATATGATTGATCGTGTAGTAAATAATTATGTAATCGATTTCTTTTATTTTAAGTTAATCGATTTCCCAATTTTCAATGTTGCGGATATTTATGTTACCGTAGCAGTATCAGTATTATTTATCTTATTACTGTTTGTATATAAAGACGAAGAACTTCAATTTATTTACGGACGTAATAAGACAGAAAGGTAGTTATATGAAGTTACAAACAGAGGATGCACTTGATCAAATCGTTTCCTATACAGTAGAGGAAGAGGCGAACAATACTAGAATTGACAAGTACTTATCCGAGAAACAACAAGATCTTACAAGATCTTATTTACAAAAACTAATCAAAGAGGGAAATGTTACTGCAAATACAAAAGTAGTAAAAGCCAATTACAAGGTTTCTACCGGAGATGTGATTGACCTTACGATTCCGGAATTAAAGGAATTAGATGTCGTTGCAGAAGACATCCCATTAGACATCATTTATGAAGACGACGATGTGATCCTCATCAATAAAGGAAAAGGAATGGTAGTTCATCCAGCGGCAGGCCATTATTCCGGAACATTAGTAAATGGACTTCTTCATCATTGCAAAGATGCGCTTAGCGGAATCAATGGTGTAATGCGTCCAGGGATTGTTCACCGAATCGATATGGATACGACAGGAGTACTTGTCGTTTGCAAGAATGACAAATCCCATAACTCTCTTGCGGAGCAGTTAAAGGAACACTCTATTACTCGTAAATATGTGGCTATCGTATATGGACACTTTAAGGATGAAAAAGGAACGGTAGAAGGTCCAATCGGAAGACATCCAGTAGATCGTAAGAAAATGGCCATCAATGCAAAGAATGGGAAACCAGCGACGACACATTATACGGTGCTTGAAACATTAAAGAATAACTTCTCCCTAATTGAATGTGAATTAGAGACAGGGCGTACCCATCAGATTCGTGTTCATATGGCAAGTATCGGACATCCTCTACTTGGAGATCAAGTATATGGACCAAGCAAGAGCCCATATAAGTTACAAGGACAAACGCTACATGCAAGAACATTAGGATTTGAGCACCCATCGACGGGAGAATATGTAGAGTTTGAAGCTCCATTACCAGAGTACTTCCAAGACTTACTTCGAAAATTAAGATAAGTATCCCAAAAGGTCTGAAATCAAAAAAGATATCAGACCTTTTTCCTAGATAGGAATCAGGAGAAGTCTATTGACAAAGTTATATAGTAAGACTATAATGAGGTCTATACATAAGAATTAGTTTTTTAAATAGCCGATTAGTTAAATTTAGTATAAAAACCTTCAATTGTGCCTGTAATTGTATGTTGTATTCAAATTACAGGCACTCGCTCTATAAAAAAGTCTCAGTAAATACAAGATGTATTCTACTGAGATTTTTTTAGTTAAGCACTATTGCATTTGTTCTATCTGATATGGTACTTTAGGAGTAGAACGATTGAAGTAGAAAGAGGAAATCAAAATGCACCAAATAATTGCGAAAGGCATTTTGTCTGCGTCAAATGGAATGAACATATATCGTGGATGCAGCCATGGTTGTATCTACTGTGATGCAAGAAGCACCTGTTATCAAATGCGTCATGAGTTTGAAGATATCGAGATTAAGATCAATGCGCCAGAGTTGTTAGAGCAAACGCTAAAAAGAAAAAGACAACGTTGTATGATTGGAACAGGGGCAATGTCAGACCCTTATCTTCCGATTGAAAAACGCTTACAACTTACAAGACAATGTTTGGAGCTGATTGAGGAATATGGATTTGGTGTATCATTATTAACCAAATCTGATTTAATCTTACGAGATCTTGAGTTATTAAAGCGGATCCATAAGAAGACAAAATGTGTAGTTCAAATGACGATGACTACGTATGATGAAGCGTTGTGCAAGAAGATCGAGCCGAATGTTTGCACGACCAAGCAACGATTTGAAGTACTGAAGCGATTCCAAGAGGAAGGAATTCCAACGGTTTGTTGGATCACTCCGATTCTTCCTTATATTAATGATACGGAAGAGAACATTCGAGGAATTTTAAATTACTGTAAAGAAGCAGGAGTATATGGAATCATCCTATTTGGAATAGGTGTTACGTTGCGAGATGGAGACCGCCAGTATTTCTATCAAAAGTTAGACGAGCATTTTCCAGGGATGAAGGCAAAATACATCCAGCATTATGGAAATGCATATGAAGTAACTTCACCACGTAACGAACAATTGATGAAGATTGTGCGAGAAGAATGTGAAAAGCACAACATCGTATACGAGCCAAGCAGGGTATTTGATTATTTGCATAAATTTGAAGATAAGCAGCAGGGAGAACAGTTAAGTTTGTTTGACCTTTAATGAGAAGACAGGTAGACCATTTTAGGAATACCTGTTTTTCTCGTTGTAAACGGTATACACTATATGTAATACATTACAAGGAGAGTTCATTATGTCAAACAACACAAGACGTGGATTTCACCCAAAGGATTTACAGCAGTTTAGTGAAGAATCTTTACAACAATTACGTACCGCTGAAGAAGAGGTGGTCTATTTATTGAATCGTGGCTATGGGATCAAGCAGATTATTACTTTTGTAGGGAATCACTATCTCTTATCCGAACGTCAGAGAATGGCGATTACGAGAGCGGCATGTTCTTATAAGGATTTAAACGACCGTCAGAGCAAATTGAAACATCCACAAACACTGCAGGGAGAGACGATTCATATTGATGGGTTCAATACAATCATTACATTGGAGGTCGCATTGTCAGGCTCTCCAGTATTAGCGTGTATGGATGGTACGATTCGTGATCTTGCAGGACTCCGCGGCACATATCGGATTATTGATGTTACCTATACGGCAATTCAATGGATACTAACTGCATTAGAAGAATGGAAGATCGGGAAAGCGGTCTGGTATCTGGATGCACCGGTATCAAACTCGAAACGCTTACGAGCGTTAATCTTGGAATTGGCAGCGAATATTTCTTATGAGATAGAAGTTTGTGTACTCAATGAAGTGGATTCTTTATTAGAACAGAAAGAGAATGTAGTCACGTCGGATGCTATTATATTAAACCGCTGTTGCAGCTGGGTAAATTTGACTGCCTCAATTATTGAAACAGTAGAAAATAAATGTTGGAAATTGCTATTGACTCTTCCCTAAGGGGAGAGAGTACACTGAAGAGGAAAGTAAGAAGGCAAAAGGAGACGGTAGTATGGATAAGAAAGAAAATCCAATATGTGAAGAAAAGATGCCAGAAACCTTATATCGAATCGGTATGTTTGCAGGAATGAATCATGTCACAATAAAGACGCTTCGTTATTATGATGAACAAGAACTATTAAAGCCCGCGGCAATTGATGTACA
>CALZJY010000150.1 GCA_945787925.1 uncultured Anaerosporobacter sp.
GGGGATTCCCTTTTATGATCGGGATTTGGTAGAAGCCACGGCAAGACGGATGGGGCAGCCGGTCTCTCTGATTAGTGAGGAGGAAGAGAGTGCGAAATCTCATTTTTTTGGAAGGCAGTATCCGCTCGGAATGGGCCTGCTTAGCATGCAGCAGGAAATCTTTCAGGTGCAGAAGAATATCATTTTGGACCTTGTAAAGAAAGAATCTTGCATCTTGGTTGGCAGGTGTGCCAATTCCATTTTAAGAAACTACCCGAACAGCTTGCATGTCTATATTTATGCGCCATATGAGAAGCGGTTAGAGAATTGTATCCAGGAGCTGCATATGGAACCAAGGCTGGCGCAAAAATATATCCGCAATGTAGACCGAGCCAGAGAGAACTATCACAAGAAATTCGGCGGACAGTATGAGGGGAGTTTGGATGGGTATGATTTGCTAATTGATAGCAGCAAGTATGGCGTCGAAGGGACTGCAGAAATTTTATATGAGATTGTGGAAGGGAAAATGAAAAATTAGTAGGTATCAAAAGAGCATATTTAAAAAGTTTTCGTAAAATGAAAACTTTTTCTTATGCAAATGGGGCACAGTTTCTTTAATTCTTACATAACATTGTCGCAACTGCATAAATATATGATATAGGGACAAACAGTGTGACAAGTTCAATGTAGGGAGGTATGCAGAATGAAAGAAAGAGAAAAGCTAAACTACATGTTGCAGGAATTGAGAAATTATGAAGCATACACACTAAAGGACTTAAAGAAGTATTGTTATATTCACCATATTGCAGAGGATGAGAGAGAGTTTCAGACATTAATGACCTACATGATTCAAAAAGGCTGGGTTGAACTAGATCAGGAAAATAAGTATATGACATTGAAAAATCCACCAGCAAGTACATCCGTAATGCAGGGAATATTCGGTACAGGCGGGACCTTATTAATAGCGTGGGACCCTACAAGAACCACAATACAACCTATGATATAATAAAAAATCCACCGTGGCGAAAGCGAATCGCTGCGATGGATTTTTTGTTGCATTATAAAAACAGTCCGCATAGATAGACGGAAAGGATTGCTCCAGAGGCTACAACGACTAAGTTCTTTTCGAAATAAGAAAGAATACATGCGACAGCGAATCCAACACAGGCAGTCGCATAATTGTTTGTAGCATAAAGAATATCAGGAATCGTAAGTGCGCTAAGTACCGCATAGGGCACATAATGCAGGAACGATTGCACGAATTTAGAATTGATCTTCTTTTGGAAAATCGTAATCGGAAGCATCCTTGGCAAGTAGGTTACTAGTGCCATAATGAGGATGGCAGCAACCGCATAGCTAGTAGACATAATTAGGCACCCCTTTCATTGTCGGCATTGGTAGAGGATTTCGAAGGTTCTTCGATTGGAAAGCGCCATGCCGCGAGGGCACATACGAGAAACGTAACAAGGATCACTCGGAATCCAGCGCTAATTGCGTTTAACCCTTTTGTGTATTTTAGGATACAAGAAAGCACACAGGAAAGTGCGACTACTCGTAATATGTACTTCGAATGTTTACACGGTGGAATGAAGATCGCAAGGAACATGCCATAAAGGGCAATTCCAAGTGCGTTTGATAAGGCAGCAGGCAAGGCGGAACAAATAAATGCGCCAAGCGCGGTGCCAACCGTCCATCCGAAAATAGGACCAGAAATTAATCCGCCCATATAGGGAAAGGTCAGTTCATTTTCTTCGCTAGCGGCAACCGCGAAGGTCTCGTCGGTAATGCCGAAAGAAAAGAGCAGACGTTCTAAAATGGTCACATGGTCTGCAAGCCGTTGGGATAAGGAAAGGGACATCAGCATATAGCGGATATTGATTACAAAGGTAGTAAGCGCAATCTCTAGATAGGTGGCTCCACCCGCAATCAGGCTAGTGCCTGCAAACTGTCCTGCGCTAGTCAGGTTTGTGACGCTCATTAAGATGGCAAGCAGTGGATGCATGCCAGAGTTTACTGCAGTAAGTCCGTAGGCGAAAGAAACCGGGAGGTATCCAAGCATAATAGGAAGTCCCCGTTTGAAGCCATAACGGAATTGTTGTTTTTTTAAATATGTACTATACATGACTATCTCCTTCGTTTCGTTTGTCGGCACCACGTATTATAACATGAATCCCTATGCCCTACAAGAAACAAAGGGGGATTTAGGAGTTGTTACATAAAACTTGGTTTTACACACATTAGGATTGCGGATTGTGAACGAAAGGAGTACCATAGGGATAGATATGGGACGGGAGCTGAGAAAGTATGGGAAGATATTTTGTTGAAGAAGCAAGTGGAGAACGGACGTTGTATTATCAGCCTTATGAGGGCGAATCATTGATAGAGCAATATTTTGAAGGCTCCTTTTTGGGTGAGACAGAGGGAGTTGTTGCAGCAAGAAAGGTGGCGCATAGGACAGGCCTGGCAGTAGCCTATGAAATCCAAGGAATGCTTACACTAGAACAGATCCTGGTAAATGGAGTCGAGGAAGAAGAGTTAATAAAGATTCTAGTGGCCTTGGCGGAAACGGCAGAGGCGATTAAGGGAGCTGGAGTTCCTAGCGAACGGTTGTTGTTTCATGCGAATTGCGTAATGGCAACCGAAGAGGCGGGGGAAGTGTTTTATGTCGTACATACGGGTAGTTTTCCGTTACAGGGAATCTCCTTTTTTGCCTTTGTAAAGAAACTGCTAGAGATCGTACAAATTAATAGCGTACAGTACGGAATTGACAAGATGGTGGAGAGTTATTTGGAAGAACAACGCAATCCATCCGTATTAGACTTTGCACAATATTTAAAGAATATCAGGCATCAGCTGTTTGAGACGAAGCAGTATTCGGGACAGCAGTCCTTATCTTGTCGTCTTGGGGATGATGATATCGTGATTGACGAGTTATTTTCCATCGAAGCACCAAAGTTTAGTACAATTCGGATGATGGAACAAGAGTCGGAGAAGAAACGGGCGTTTCTATTACGAGTAGGAACGGGAGAGAGAATCGAGATTACCAAGGCGGTCTTTACGATTGGAAAGGAAGAAGGGGCGGATTATCAGGTGCTAGATAACTCTGCAATCAGTAGAAAGCATGCCAGCATCATCTTTCGAGACAATGAGTATCGGATCAAGGATTTAGATTCTACGAATCATACGTTTGTAAACCGAAGGCTGATTCGCAGTCCAGAAGAGATCCGCTTAGAGCCAGGAGCAAGCGTGCTGCTTGCCAATGAGATGTTTTTATATGAGGAAGAATAGAAAAAACGCCCGAAAAGAAGGGCGTTTTTTCTTAGTTTTCTAAATCCGCTAACATGCATTGAATGAAGTTTTCAGCTGCATAATTTAGAGGGATGTTCTGATTGTGTACTACGCTTAATTTACGTTTTGGAAGTTCTTCTTTTAATTGGAGCTTAGTAAGTTCTTTGGAATCTTTCACTGTAAAGTCAGGCACGAATGCGATTCCTAGACCGATCTTAGCAAGGTCGATTAATAAGTCATTACTGCTAAGTTCTACGGATGGAACTAAGTCTAATTGGTTTTGAAGGAATAATCCATGTAAAAATTCACTCGTAGTAGAAATTTTTTCGAGCATAAGGATTGGATATTTTTGAAGGTCGCTTAATGCAACGTCTTCTGTTTTTACATCGATATACTCTTTATTTACAACGAATACGTCGGAAAATTCTTTGATTTCAGTAATGTTATGAACGGTAGTCAGGCGCTTATTTGGTGAGTTGATAATGATTAAGTCTACTTGATTGGTTTCTAGAAACTCAACACATTGTAAACTCGTACCGTTTGTAACTTTGATATGGACATTCGGATATTTCTTATGAAACTGCTCTAAATAAGGAACTAAGAAGTAACGGCAGATGGTATCCGATGCACCAATACGAAGCTGTCCACCGTTTAATGAGTTCGCTTCTAAGATTTGCGTTTCACCACGATGGATTAAGTTAATCGCAGGTTCGATATGCTTATAAAGAAGCTCGCCTTCTTTGGTTAACTTAACTTTTTTAGTGCTTCTTATAAATAAGGATTGGTTCAACCTTTTTTCTAACACCTTGATTGACTGGCTTACCGCAGATTGGCTAATGAATAATGCTTTGGAAGCCTCTGAAAAGCTTAGTGTTTTTGCAACATAATAGAATACTTTATATAATTCGAAATTAATATCCATATAATACTCCTCTTAAATGTATTTTATAAGCACCACTTATCAATGATAGCACAAAATTTAGTATATAACAATCCTCAATCTGATGTTTCCTAGAATGTAAGATGGAGATTTTGTGAACTCCTTGAATGTACTTGACTATATTGTTTATTTACTTAAAATAGAAGTAAGGGATTTTTTTAGAATAGCAGTAGAATGCTGACGCTATTTTAAGAAAAAACTTATTTAGGAGGAAACAATGCAAACTAGAAGCAAATTTCAACATCGTTTAGTGGCACTAATGCTATTTTTTGCACTTACAATATCAGTAATGACTGGCTGTGGTTCAGAAAAGAAAGATGAAACTTCTACAAAACAGGAAGCGACAAATACGTCGGACACTACCCAAGAAAAGAAAGTGGAGAAGTTACCACTTGATACTGTACTGTTAACAATTGATGACAAGGATTACACAATAGAAGAACTCATGTATGTGATTTATTGCCAGGAAGAATATTATGGTAGCATGGCAACGGATTACGCAATGTCATATGGCCTTGACTTCTGGAATGACATCTTAGATGAGATGACAAATGAGACAGGAAGCCAGATGGCAATGAATGCGACGATCAAGATGGCGAAATCCTATGTCTTATTAAGAAAACAGGCACAAGATGCGGGCTATAAGTTGACAAGCGAAGAAGAAGATGACCTGAAGGCAGTCGTGAACGACATCTTAGAGAATATGGGAGAAGAGCAAAAAGAGAGAACTGGCTTTACGGAAGAAAAGCTGATTCCGATGGTTCGCGACTATATGATCGTGTCAAACTACATGACAGACCAAGTTCAAAGTCAAAAAGTAAATGAGAACAAAATCAAAGAATCGATTGATTATAAAGATTATAAACAACGTGAGCTAGAATATATTTATGTGTCTACAGTTCAAAATGATGGCAATGGAAACATGGTAGAAAAGTCTCCAGAGGAAGCAGTTGAGCTAGTAAAACAAGCGAAAGAGATACTTTCCAAAGTAAATGATGGTATGACGCTAGAACAAGCATATGAGCAAGCAGCGAAAGAAGATGATGAATCCATTCAATATGGCGTATTTTCCATGACAGATGATGAAATGGAGGAATCACTTCTTAAAGTCGTAGATTTTATGGAAGAGGGACAAACTTACGATCGTTTAGTAGAAACAGAGGGTGGATACTACATCGTGAAACTGACTAAGAGCAAGTCCACAGAATTATATGATGATACGGTACTTGACAACATCGAAACGGCAAAAGAAGAAGCTTACGATAAGAAGCTTCAGCAACTGTTCAAAGAACATAGCATCATAGAACATGAAGAAGCATGGGATAAGATCGTTCTTGGATCCTATGCGTATACACAAACGGAAGAAGCACAGATGGACGACAGCAATTATTTTGAAAATAATGATTCGGACAGCCAGGGTAGCAATATTCTGACTGAAGAGGAAGCAAACGGAGACGATGGCTCTGTTGGCTAAATAAATATTAGAAAAATATGAGGTTTGGAGGAA
>CALZJY010000151.1 GCA_945787925.1 uncultured Anaerosporobacter sp.
CTCGTGATACAGTAGCTTTAGTATAATCCCACAAAATACTCTAAGCGAAGAAAAAATCATCTTGAATAGGGAGATTTTTCGCGTGATATTAGAGCAGTTTTTGCGTGAACTGCTCTAATTTTTTGAAAAAATACAAAAACTGTTTGTTTTTTATATTGAAAAGCAGTTGACAAATGTATTTGTTATAAGTATAATTAAAAAAGTGTGAAAATTAGAGAGATTGGAGAACACAATGGTTATTGATTTAGCACAGATTATGTCGATTAAAGGCAAAGTCCAACAAATTGATGCGCCACTCGAACTTGAAACATTTGACTTTGAAGGTACATCGTATCCTATTAAGGAGAAGAACCCAGTCCGTTTGACGATTACCAATTTAGGAGAACGAAAAGTGAAAGTGGAAGGTGAAACGACGGTTTCTCTTAATATTCCATGTAACAGATGTCTTGATGACGTGGAAACATGTTTTGATATCAAAATATCAAAAGATTTAGATTTCAACGATACTGAGGAAGACAGGATCAAAGAATTAGATGAAGCGAATTATATTAGTGGATATAATCTTGACGTAGATAAACTTATCTTCGACGAGATTGTCATAGATTTTCCATTGCATACATTATGTAAGGAAGATTGCAAGGGATTATGTAAGGTTTGCGGTGCAAACCGTAATCATGGATCTTGCGACTGTGATGACACGGTTCTAGACCCTAGAATGTCAGTAATCCGCGATATCTTTAACAATTTTAAGGAGGTGTGACCATGTCTATCTGTCCAAAGAATAAATCTTCTAAAGCTAGAAGAGATAGCCGTAGAGCAAACTGGAAAATGACTGCTCCAAACTTAGTTAAATGCAGCAAATGCGGTGAATTAATGATGCCACACAGAGTATGTAAATCTTGTGGATCTTACAACAAAAAAGAAATTATCTCTGCTGAGTAATTTTATTAGCTCCAGAGCCTTTCTTAGAAAGGCTTCTGGAGCTTTTTTGTTGCATAAGAAATTGCACCAATTGCAGTACTAGAAAAAAGTCGAACGCATAAAATCGAATAGTAACAATTGACACTACATGTAATTTGAATTAAAATAACATAAGGTAGACAACAAGGGTGTTGCATATAACAAGCAAAACTTTTTTTTAATCATTTGTAATATCTTACATCCAGATTAGAAGCAATACGAAAGTGTTGAAAGGAGTACATGACATGATTAACTATATTGTAAAGCGTGTATTTTTAGCAATTATTACAATATGGGCAGTTGCAACAATTACCTTCTTCATGATGAACCTTGTTCCAGGTGGTCCATTCATGGGAGAAAAAGCACTGGAAGAGAAATATGGATTAGATAAACCGTTAATCCAACAATACACTACATATATGAAAGGAATATTACATGGGGACTTTTCCGAGAGTCTGAAACAAAGAGGTAGAAGTGTTTCCTCTATCATCATAACGAAATTCCCTGTGTCTGCCAAAATCGGTGGTATTGCAGTGCTTGTGGTATCGCAGTGCCTAGTTTCGTTATCTGTACCGTTCTAATGTATTTGTTTGGAGCAAGGCTTAACTTACTTCCTACGTTTGGTTTAACAACTTGGAAACATTATATTATGCCAGTTATGTCTTTAGCATTTTATCCAACAGCATACATTATCAGATTGATGAGATCTTCCATGCTTGATGTGGTAGGACAGGATTACATGAGAACAGCAAAAGCAAAAGGATTATCTCAATTTGTTAGTATGTTTAAGCATGCGTTACGTAATGCAATCTTACCAGTTGTAACGTATGTAGGACCAATGATCACATTTACATTAACAGGTAGCTTTGTAGTAGAAAAAATCTTTACAATCCCTGGTCTTGGAGGACAGTTCGTTGGAGCGATTACAAGTCGTGATTACACTCTTATCATGGGAACAACCATTTTCTTAGCATCATTAATGATTGTAATGAACGTAATCGTTGATATCATTTATAAGATTGTCGATCCAAGAATCAAATTAAACTAGGGAAGGAAGATTAGAATGAAAAAAATCCGTTAAGTTTTCAAATAGATGTATCGCCGGAAGATTTTCTTCCTGCAAGTGATGAAGAAAAACAATCTCTTGTAGTAATGAGAGAAAGCGTAAGCTTCTGGAAAGATGGATTCCGTAGATTGAAAAAGAATAAGGTGGCGATGACTAGCTTGATTGTCATTCTCTTAGTAATGATCTTTTCTTTCATCGTTCCAGCTTTTTACCCTTATACTTATGATCAGCAAATCAAAGGGGCAAACAATTTAGCACCTATGACGTATTCTGTAGCAGAACAGGCAAGGATTGATGCAGGTGAAAAAGTATTTCCACATATCTTTGGAACGGATAAGCTTGGTAGAGATTATGCAATCCGTGTAATGATGGGGAGTCGTATTTCATTAATCGTTGGTCTATGTGCGACAGCAATTATCTTAGTGATTGGTGCAGCATTTGGTTCCTTCGCAGCATTCATGGGTGGATGGGTTGATCTTATCATGATGAGACTCGTTGATATCATTTACTCAATCCCAGATATCTTATTAATTGTATTATTATCCGTAGTGTTGAAAAGTCCATTAGAGAAATTAGTAAATGTTCCTGGATTCGCTTGGGTTAATACAGTTGGTGTAAACCTAATCAGTATCTTTGCGGTATTCGCATTATTATACTGGGTTGGTATGGCGCGTATCGTACGTGGTCAGATCTTAATGTTAAAAGAAAGTGAATATGTAACAGCAGCAAGAGCACTTGGTGCAGGTACAGGACATATTATTAAAAAGCACTTACTTACAAACTGTATTGGTACGTTAATCGTTACAACAACACTTCAGATTCCATCCTCTATCTTTACAGAGAGTTTCTTAAGTTTCTTAGGACTTGGTGTTGCGGTTCCACTTCCATCCTTAGGAAGTCTTGCGAGTGAAGCGACAAAGGGTATGATATCTTATCCTTACCTTTTATTCATTCCAGCAGTATTAATCAGTTTAATCATTTTAAGTTTTAACTTACTTGGTGATGGACTTAGAGATGCGTTTGATCCAAAAATGAAAAATTAAGAAAGGGCGTAGGACTTGTGGAAAAATATTTAGTTGATATAAAAAATGAACGCCTTTCTTTCTTTACACCAGCAGGTGAAGTAAAGGCGCTAAACGATGTTTCCATTCACATTAAACAAGGAGAAGTATTAGGAATCGTTGGTGAAAGTGGTTCTGGTAAATCCGTTACTGCATATTCCCTAATGGGGCTTACTGCTCATCCTGGTAAATTAATGGGAGGAAGCTTAAACTTTGATGGTCATCAAATCGAATCGATGACAGAACAACAAATGAGAAAGATTCGTGGAAACGAAATCTCGATCATCTTCCAGGATCCAATGACAAGCTTAAATCCTGTTTATACGATTGGAAATCAAATTATGGAGGTAATTCGTCTTCATACGAATAAAACAAAAGCAGAGGCGAAAGCTCGTGCGAAAGAGTTATTGGAGCTTGTAGGAATCAATGAACCTGAAAAACGTTTAAAACAATACCCACATGAATTATCCGGTGGTATGAGACAACGTATCATGATTGCAATCGCATTAGCATGTGAACCTAAGCTACTAATTGCCGATGAACCAACAACAGCATTAGATGTTACGATTCAGGCACAAATTCTTGAACTTATGATGGAATTAAAAGAAAAGCTGAACATGGCAATCATCATGATTACTCATGATCTTGGCGTTGTTGCTAGCATGTGTGATAAGATCGCTGTTATGTATGCAGGTAGAATTATCGAATATGGTACTACAGATGAAATCTTCTATGAAACAAAACATGAATATACAAAAGGTCTTCTTCGTAGTATCCCGAGATTAGATGCAGCAAAACATGAGAGACTTGTTCCAATCGAAGGCGCACCAGTTGATTTATTAAATCCTCCAGAAGGTTGTGCATTTGCTCCTAGATGTGATGCTTGTATGAAGATTTGTTTAAAGAAAGTACCACCACAAACGACGCTTTCTGAAACTCATTATTCTCATTGTTGGTTAATCCAGAAAGAAATGAGTGAAGGAGGAAACAGACATGAGTAGTAACAAAAAGTTAATTGAAATCAACCATTTAAAACAATACTTTCCAGCACATAGTGGTGGATTTAAGAAAAAATATATCAAAGCAGTAGATGATGTTTCTTTCTTCATCAATAAAGGGGAAACACTTGGTCTAGTAGGGGAATCAGGCTGTGGTAAGACAACAACAGGTCGAAGCTTACTACGTCTGTATGAGCCAACTTCTGGTGAAATCATCTATGATGGTAAGACGATCTTCAATAAAGAAAAGAAGATTGCGGTAGATATGCTTCCATATCGTAAAAAGATGCAAATCGTATTCCAAGATCCATATGCAAGTTTGGATCCTAGAATGACAGTAGGCGATATCGTTGGGGAAGCCATTGACATTCATAAATTAGCAAGCAGCAAAAAGGACCGCCAGGATCGCATCATCGAGATGTTAAGACGTGTTGGCCTTAACTCCGAACATGCAAACCGTTATCCTCATGAGTTCTCTGGTGGACAACGTCAGCGTGTTGGTATCGCGAGAGCATTAGCAGTAAACCCAGAGTTCATTGTATGTGATGAACCAATTTCAGCACTAGATGTATCCATCCAGGCACAGGTTATCAATATGTTTGAAGATTTACAAAAAGAGTTAGGGCTTACGTATTTATTTATTGCCCATGACTTATCGATCGTAAAACATATTTCCGATAGAATCGGTGTTATGTACTTAGGTAGACTAGTAGAATTAGCAGACAGCTATGAATTAATTGATCATAGTTTACATCCATATACAAAGAGTCTGATTTCGGCAATCCCAGTAGCAGATCCAAGGATTGCAAGAACAAACAAACGTATTGTATTAGAAGGCGATGTACCTAGTCCACTAAATCCACCAAGTGGATGTACCTTCCGTACTCGTTGTCCATATGCAACAGAAGAATGTGCAAACAAAGTGCCAGAGTTCAAAGAAGTAGAACCAGGACATTACGTAGCTTGTCACAACTTGGACAAAGTAAATTAATGCAATAAACTCTAGTCATATTTTTGTGTACTAGTTTTTATATATAAAACCAAGGAGGAAGAGAAATATGAAAAAGAAATTTATGGCAATCATGCTTATTGCAGCAATGTCTGTCGGACTTATTGCATGTGGCAGCAAAAGTGATTCAGGTTCCAACAAAACAGATAAGAAAGTATTATCTGTTCAATTAGGTCCTAACCCAGAAACATTAGATCCAGCACTTAACAGTGCGATTGATGGTGGTAACATGATCCTTCATGCATTCGAATGTTTATTGACACTGGACCAGGATGGAAAACCTAAAGCTGGTCAGGCAGAAAAATGGGAATCATCTAAAGATGGTCTTACTTGGACATTCCATTTACGTGATGGATTAAAATGGTCTGATGGCTCTGATTTAACAGCAAATGACTACGTTTACTCCTTCAAACGTGTAGCAGATCCGAACACAGGAGCTCCATATGCAGCAACTGTATTAGGCATGGTAGAAGGTTTTGAAGAAGCAAACAAAGGTGATTTAGACAAGTTAGCAGTAACTGCTTTAGACGAAAAGACTGTTCAAATCAAATTATCCGCACCATGTACTTACTTCGATAGCGTTATTGCATTCGCTACATTAAGTCC
>CALZJY010000152.1 GCA_945787925.1 uncultured Anaerosporobacter sp.
CGCGACAGTCGCCAAGGTCATGCAAGCAGGACTTTGGCTCGTTGTTCGCGTAAAATAAAGCAAGCAAGAGATATTTTTTTCTTACCTGCTTGCTTGCCATCTATTTACGACAAATATTCGTTACTTCTTATTCTTCGTCTGGTTCATCCCAGTTGTGGTAAACGTTTTGAACATCGTCATCTTCTTCTAACATATCTAATGTCTTTCTGAAGAATTTGATATCCTTTTCATCTGTTAATTCTGCCCAAGTTTGAGGAATCATAGTTACTTCAGCTTGAGCCATTGGGATTTCTTCTGCTTCTAATGCTTCACGTACAGCAGAAAAAGTTTCTGGATCAGTTAAGATTTCGAAGCTATCATCTTCTTCGTTGAAATCTTCTGCACCAGCGTCAAGAGCGATCATCATTAAATCATCTGCATCCATGCTACATTCTTCTTTCGCAATGATGATTTGACCTTTTTGATCGAACATGAAAGATACACAACCAGGAGTACCTACGTTACCATTACCTTTTGTGAAGGCATTTTTAACGTTGGATGCTGTTCTGTTTTTATTATCAGTTAATGTTTCAACGATTACGGCAATACCGTTTGGACCATATCCTTCGTAAGTTACGGAAGTATAGTTTACATCGTTACCAGCACCAGCTGCTTTTTTGATACTTCTGTCGATTGTATCGTTAGGCATGTTGTTGGACTTTGCTTTTGCAATGACATCTTTTAATTTAGAGTTATTTGCTGGGTCTGGACCGCCCTCTTTAACTGCTACTGCGATTTCACGACCGATTTTAGTAAAGATTTTACCTTTTGCAGCATCATTTTTTTCTTTTTTATGTTTAATATTCGCAAACTTAGAATGTCCTGACATACTAATTCTCCTTACTTTCTATCTATAATTTATGTTTAAAAACCTATCAAACGCTAAATATTTTACCATTATTTTGTTGTATTGACAAGTATCTTCTTTTTTTGACCAGTTCGATTAGTTTCTTGTATTTACCAACTTCGTGATTTTTTCCATCACTTGTTCTGTATCTTCTAAGGTTTTGATTGCACACATAATCGTATCATCCCCTGCGATACATCCTACAATTCCATTGATGTTTAAGTGATCTAATGCAGCCGCAACCGCCATAGCCATTCCTGGAACAGTCTTAATTACGACGATATTCATAGCCATATCCATAGAAAGATATCCATCACGTAATACGCGAACGTATTTTTCATATAATCCGGATTCTTGTGTTTGAAGTACAATATATTTTTGTCTTCCACCATTGGTAGAAACCTTTGTAAGCTTTAATTCTCGAATATCACGAGAAATTGTTGCTTGCGTAACATTATATCCCGCCGCATTTAAACGATCCGCCAGTTCTTCCTGTGTCTCAACATCATATTTATTGATGATTTCAATAATTTTTGATTGTCTTCCTATCTTCATCCTTAACACCTACCTTTTAATATCTTCTCTCGTACAACATCAAAGAAGGTTGTATCTGTGACTTTCACAATTTCGGTTACTTCTTTGGCACGAATAATCTCTATTCGATCGCCACTTTCGACATTACTTGTTAGTCGTCCGTCAAAAATGACATTCGCTTCATCTTCTACTGATGTCTTGCTTTTTCCTATCTCTAGGACAAGCGTATCCTTTGGAGAAACGATAATACATCGGTTATTCAATGTGTGTGGACAAATCGCAGTAACCATAATCGCTTCTATCTCAGGAAAAACAATAGGGCCTCCTGCGGATAAGTTATACCCGGTAGAACCGGTAGGCGTTGACACTATCAGACCATCACAACGATACGTATCTACTAGCTGGTCATTGACATAAACCTTTACCGTAATGATACGACATAGGCCTCTTTTACTAATCACGATATCATTTAATGCATGACCTTGATATCCAACTTGGGTAGCATTTTTGACATGATTCACTTTCCCTTTTAACATCATTCTCGTATCTTTCTTATATTCGCCACGGAATAATTGTTCGAATACACCAATCATATTGGTCTTCTCCACTTCTGCTAAAAATCCAAGTGTACCAAAATTAATCCCTAATAATGGAATATCCTTATAAACAAGATCATTTGCAGCCTGGATAATCGTACCATCGCCCCCTAAGACAAGGGCGCAGTCCACATCATCCTCTACCTGACTGACATCAATATATGGATCGTACTCATTTACATGGTTCTCTGCCTCTGTAGCAATCACACATGTTTTCCCCTTACTTTCCATATATTCTTTAATGGTTTTAGAGACCTCGTAATTTACATCTTTGTCCGTATTTGTCACTATTAAAAACTTATCCATCAGAACCCCCTAAATATAGTTGCTCAAGTTACTTTTAATAAAGTAACGGATCAAATATTCGTTTCTAACACTATCGTATTTTTATAGTTCGCCATGCGCGTTTTGCACAATTTGAACAACTTCTTCATGTGATACTTCACCTTCGGACTTATCATCATTTTTGATGTGTAATAAGTATTCGATATTACCTTCTGGTCCTTTAATTGGTGAGTAATCTAATCGTAAGATGGAGAAACCAATGCTCTTCGCATAGTCTATTACCATTTCGATTACGTCTACATGAACATTTTTATCTCTTACTACGCCTTTTTTACCAACTTGTTCTCTACCAGCTTCAAATTGTGGCTTGATTAGGCAAACTACTTCTCCATCTGGCACTAATAAGCCTTTTACTGGAAGTAAAACTTTTGTTAAGGAAATAAACGCAACGTCGATGGATGCAAATTGCGCTAATTCATCTAACTGATCTGGCGTTACGTAACGGATGTTCGTTTTTTCCATGGATACTACTCTTTCGTCAGAGCGTAATTTCCACGCTAATTGGTTCGTTCCAACATCGATGGCATATACTTTTGTTGCTCCATTTTGAAGCATACAGTCAGTAAATCCACCTGTAGAGGAACCTACGTCCATACATACTTTATCTTTTACGCTAACATCGTACTGTTCAATTGCTTTTTCTAATTTTAATCCGCCGCGGCTAACATATTTTAATGTTTGTCCTTTGATCTCGATTTCTACTTTGTCATCAAACGTACTACCAGCTTTATCTTCTCTTACACCTTTTACAAAAACATTACCAGACATGATAATGGCTTTTGCTTTTTCACGAGAATCAGCTAATCCGCGTTCTACCAAAAGAACATCTAATCTTTGCTTCATTTGTCTCTTCCTTCTTGCTTAATTTATTGTAAGGATTCTTGACATAATCCCTTCCGCTGTAAGACCTAATTTTGCTTTTAACATATCAGGATCACCATGTTCCACGAATTCATCCGGTATTGTCACTGGGATGAATCGTTTTCCACCCATGCCCTGTTGCGTCATATAGGCACCTACTTCTTCCGAAAATCCTCCGGAAAATACATTTTCCTCTAATGTCACGATCGTATCATGAGTTTCTGCTAGTTGCTGTAACATCGCAGTATCTAATGGCTTCACGAATCTTGCATTTACAACCGAAGCATTTCTTCCACTTGCTTCTAATTGTTTTGCCACTTCTTCTGCCACCTCAACCATACTTCCTACCGCTAACAATAAAATTCCGCCATGATTTGTCAGAATTTCCGCTTTCCCATATTCGATTGGAGCGCTTTCATTCTGGAAGCATGTGCTTACTTTACCTCTTGGATAACGAATCGCAATCGGCGCATTATAGTTCTCACAGAACCGAAGCATGTCTTCGAATTCCTTTTCATTCTTTGGTGCGATGATTGTCATATTTGGTACCGAACGAAGGAAGGATAAATCAAATACACCTTGATGTGTCTCTCCATCATTTCCAACAATACCTGCACGATCAAGAGCAAATACGACTGGATAGTTTCCAATACATACATCGTGTACAATCTGGTCATACGCACGTTGTAAGAATGTAGAATAAATCGTTACAAACGGTTTCATTCCTCCCGCTGCAAGACCCGCCGCAAATGTTACCGCATGCTCTTCCGCAATTCCAACATCGAAACACCTTGTTGGAAATTCTTGTTGAAACGCCTGCAATCCTGTTCCAGTTGGCATAGCCGCTGTAATTGTAACAAGTTTCTCATTCTTCTTTGCTAATTCAATTAACATATCGGAATATACATTCGTATATGTCCTATTGCTACTCTTCTTCAAGAGTTCTCCTGTCTTGATATCAAATGGATCAATTCCATGATACTTCGTAGGATTTTTTTCAGCTAACTGATAGCCTTTCCCTTTTTTTGTGATGACATGTACAATGACTGCACCCTTTACTTTCTTTGCCGTTTGAAAGGCTGTAAGCAAATCATTTATGTTATGTCCATCAATCGGACCGATATACGTAAGTCCCATGTCCTCAAAAAACATTCCAGGGATAAATAAATGTTTAATGGATTCCTTACTCTTACGCACACGTTCAACAATGCCATCGCCGATTTTTGGTATGCTCTTTAATGTCTTTTCAATTTCATCCTTCATCCCAAGATATGCTTGGTTTGTACGGATTTTACCAAGATAATTAGAGACACCCCCAACATTTTCCGCAATCGACATGTTATTATCATTCAATACAATGATCATATTTGTCTTTAGTCGCGCTGCATTATTCAGTGCTTCAAATGCCATACCACCAGATAATGCACCATCACCAATTACCGCTACCACTGTATTGTCTTGTTCCTGAAGATCTCTTGCCTTCACAAGTCCAAGCGCCGCTGAAATAGAGGTAGAGCTGTGTCCTGTATCAAAACAATCACAATCGCTTTCCGTTCTTTTAGGAAAACCACTCATTCCCTCATATTTTCTTAATGTAGCAAAATTCTCTTTTCGTCCTGTTAGAATCTTATGGGTATATGCCTGATGACCTACATCCCAAACAATCTTATCCTCAGGAAACGTAAGAGATAGATGGAGCGCCATAGTAAGTTCGACCACCCCAAGATTACTTGCTAGGTGGCCTCCTGTCTTACTAATGTTTTTGATAAGAAACTTTCTTATCTCTCTTGCTAAAGCTTTATAGTCTTCTGGATTTACATCTTTGATATCATTTCCTTTTTCAATCTGATCTAATATCCTTGGCAAAACTACACCTTCTCTTTCTATACAAGCACTTTCTTAATACTTACGATCAACTAGATATGCCAACAGCTTATATAAGAACGTATCTTCTGTCGTATATTTCTTAAGAAGTGTAAGACTTATTTTCGTAAACTCTTCCACTTTTTCCTTTGCTTGCTCTATTCCGAACAACGTTACATATGTGGTCTTGTTATTCTTCTCGTCACTGTGGACAGGTTTTCCTAACTCTTCCGTCGTACTTGTTACATCCAGAATATCATCTTGAATCTGGAATGCTAGTCCAACATGTCTTGCAATTTGTTCTACATCGTTTACAGCTGCTTCATCTGCACCCGCTAAAATTGCTCCAATCATCATGGAGGCTTCTATTAATGCACTTGTCTTTAAACGATTGATGAAATCTAACTGCCCTTCATCAATTGGCTTACCGTCATTTTCCACATCCACTACTTGTCCGCCCACCATTCCATAGACACCTGCTTTTTTCGCAAGGACGCGAAATGCCTTTGTCGTAAATGCTAAGCTTAGTGGATCCTCAAAACTTTCCGATGCCTTTTCAAAGGCATAATTTAGCAATGCATCCCCAGCTAAGATTCCCATCGCTTCTCCGTATA
>CALZJY010000153.1 GCA_945787925.1 uncultured Anaerosporobacter sp.
CACATAAAGTTATAAATGGCGCCTTGGATTCGAAAATCCGTGGCCTTTACAAATCCATCTACTAAGATATAGATATTTTGTACACTGGACTCTTCGGTGATGAAGATATCATTCTTATTTAAGCTTACAATAGAACAGGAGTCATAAACCCATTCCGGCGCTTTTCTAAAGTACTCCTTCATATAGTCCTTAACTTTTGGCTCCAATTGGTCAAATAAGGCTTGGATTTCTTTATACTTCGTGCTATTCATGGTTATGACTCCTTCTAGTGTGTTCTATTTCATTACTTTAACTTCTACTAACTCTACTGGTAATTTGTCTGCAGTATCTGCTACTTTATCGTCGGATACTTTTACTTTACCTTCTTGTAATGTTTTATAGATTGCATCGTATTGTGCTTGATCAAATGTTTTAAATCTTGAAGTTTCCATTGGAAGTAAAACACTATCTGTAGTTGCATCAAGTGTTGTGTCTTTTCCACCTTTTGCAGTACCGTTATAGAATTCTACTAAATAATCGTACACTGTTTTCTTAATGTTCTTTGTTGCTGAAGTAATCACTGTTTCGGATTCGCTAGATTGGTCAACGTCTACACCGATTACTTTTTTACCAGCTGCTTCTGCTGCACTCATAACAGAGTTACCAACGCTACCACCGCAAGCGAAGATTACTTCTGTACCATTTGCATACCAAGCTGCCGCTTTGGATTGAGCTTCTGGAGTTGCATCGAAGCTTCCTGTGTAATCGTAGTTGATTGTAATGTCACCTTTGTTTAATCCTAATTCTTTTGCTGCGTAGTCAGCACCTTCAACGAAACCGTAACCGAAACGTCTTACTGCTGGGATTGCGATTCCACCTAAGAAACCTAAGTTTCTGTAACCATCTTTTACTGCTGCATAACCAGCTAAGAAGCCAGCTTCTTGTTCTGTATAAGAGTAAGCAGATACGTTGTTAGCGATTACTGGGTTGTCATCTTTATCTGTTGGAGTACCATCTAATTGAATGAAGGATACTTCTGGATATTTGTCTTGGATGTTATATAACGGTTTACTGAATAAGAATCCTGGGCAAACTACTACTTTCGCTCCACCTGCGATTGCTAATTCCATTGCACTTTGAATGGATGTTTCAGAAGAATCTGCTGGTTTGTAGTATTTTGCGCTTATACCTTTTTCTTTGCTGTATTGTTGTACACCTTCCCAAGCACCTTGATTGAAAGACTTATCATCAACGGAACCTGTTGCTGGAACTAAAGCGATTTCTGCTGTAGCAGAATTGGTGTTGTTTTTTGATCCGCAGCCAACTAAGCCAACTGCTAATGTTGAAATAATGCATACTAAAGAAACTAATTTTCTCATGTGATCTCCTTTTTTCGTCATAGGAATTTACTTCCCTCTCTTATGTTAAGCAAATTATATATTAAACAGTATACGCAAAAAAGGACAAATGTCTCTTTCTATATTTTTCCAGTAATGATTAGTACCATTTATCTTTTAATAACTCTGCTAACTGCTCATCAAGCGCCACGATTGCGGCACCTACTGCCTCACCGCCGACCGGCTGATGCGTTGCTGTTATCTGCTGTTCTCCATATAATACTTGATAAAACAGCTCCTTTTTTTCTGCCACTCTTCCTACCAACTCTGGCAATTCCCGTATCACGCTTCCTCCAAGCAAGATTTTGGAAGGATTATAAAATACATTAACAATATTTAATAATTTTGCAACTTCCCCTGCCACATAGTCTACCCATTCGATTGCCTTTTCTTCCTGGTGTTTACATGCCGTTTCTACCTCTGCAAGCTTCGACGTTGCAAGTCCATGCTTCCTTGCACACTCTAAAAGCTTATGATACGTAAGATTGGTAAAGAACTGCCCCTGCTGCTCCTTATTCATGCTCGCATAAGCAAGTTCTCCTGCCCCAAATGCATTTCCTCGATATATCTCACCATTGATCATAAGGGCTGCACCGATTCCCGTATCCAGATATACGTAAGCGATGCTTGCTTCCTCTTTTCCAATAAACCGATAATACTCATTATATAACGATGCCTTAATATCATTTTCCACATATACGGGAAGCTGAAATAAATGTATCAGATGATTTCGTAACTTCTCCCCCACTTCTTCTCCCAAAATTGGTGAGGTGATGATTGTCTTATGCTGATCATCTACGATTCCTGGAAAGCTTACGCCGATACAAAATAGATCCTCTCGAAGCGACAATGCCGTGGCTTCCTCCGCGAGGAAGATGAACTCTGGATATTTCAAGTAAACAAACTCTGCAATCTCACTGCAGGATTTTTCTTCAAAACACAATTCATACTCCATCATAAATAATACTTCATACGTACTATCGATGAGGGCGATTCGAATTTGATTGTGTTCAATGGCCACACCAAGCGAATAAAAGGCATCCTTATTGATGGCAATCATCGTTGCCCTCCTGCCTAATCGATTGGATGCAGTCTCTACCTCACAAACAAGGTTTAATTCTTTCAAGTCATTTACGATACGCGTCATGCTAGTTGGCGACATATTCGTAATCTTTGCCAACTGGATTCTAGAAACCGCATGATATTCCTTAATCAGGTTTAACACTAAAATCCGATTATTTAGCTTAATGTCTGATTTTCCATACGAACGTATCTCCTCCATATATGTACCTTCCCATCCTTATTGTGATTTTTTTACTATTGCGACACTTACAATTATAACAGTTTTACTCTTTTTTTCAATCATGTTAAAAATAGCATTGACATATTTATCCAGTTATTCTATAATCAAAATCAAAGTTATTAACATGATTGGAATAAATAAAATAGCCCACAATATTGCTCCTATATATGTTCCCTCTACAAGATAGTATGTTTATACTATTTGCATATATAGGGGCTTTTTTATTGCATAGGGGATTGCAGCGCAATTTCCTATGCAATCGAAAAAGGACCAGTAAAAGTTGTCTTACTGGTCCTTTCTATTTATCGGTTTCGAATGATTGTCCAGAGGACCATCCATACAATCGCAAGCCAAATTACTACCTGGTCGCTTTTCCCTGGTTGATACCTTCCTTCCCTTACCATGCTTCGTATATACCGAATCCAAAGATAGAGTATGGCTGGTACCATCCAGACAAGCCCTTGGTTACAATGATATGCTTCTACATACCTTCCCTGTATGATCCGAACTGCCATCGTGGTAATCCCACATCCTGGACAAAGCAATCCTGTCGTGCTTCGTATCAAGCAAGGAATGCCGACTCCCGTCTTCCATACGAATAGGACATAAAGGATTCCTGTCACCGCGATATATAGATAGCGTCTTAACAGTCCTTTCATCTGCTCATTCCTTACATTGTAGCAAAACGGTTTACTTCATTTTGCATTAATGCCATTCCGACGATTCGTAATTTTATGATTTCTAAGATCATATATAACAGATTCGAATTGCTCGATGCAATTCCTCTAGACTGTTTTGCATAGTCTAACTTCTCTCCTTGGCGATATGCCCAGTAGATGCTATATAGTCCGCAAGTAAGGAACGTATATAATACAGCCATTCCTCCAGACGTACGATAGTCTCCAGATAACGCATTCATATCATCCGTTAAGGATGCCATCCAGATTAGTCCATAAATACCGCAAGTAACAAACGTCAATAAGACGGATACTACAATATTTCTATGTTTGATTGCTACTACAGGCTGATACAATGGTGCACCACAATTCATACAATAGTTCCCATATGTATCTTGTTGTGAATTTCCACAATTGTTACAATACATTCTATTTTCCTCCATTATTTGTCTTATCAACGCCTATTCTATCACAAAAAGTACTATTTGGCTCCTTTATTTTGTTAATTTGTAAATCTTAGTAGGTAGCCATTGGGATCTTGTAATAAAAATTCCTTTTGTTCCATCACCGTATCCCCTGCCTTATAGTAATTCACCATCAGCTCTCGAAACAGAACAACCTTATGGCTTTTTACTCTCTCATATAAGCCATCCATCCTTATGTAATTCTTCAAACATGAATTGAGTATCCTCTAGGGACACAAACATAAATTTTTCTTCGGCTCTTTCATGTTCTAATTGAAAGCCTAACGTACTTATGTAAAACTCTCTTGTCTCCTCAATGTTAAATACGGTTAATTCCGGAATCAGCTTGTTAAACTTCACTTTTTTCCTCCTATCTTACATTGTCAAAGGCAAAAAGCACTACCTGTACAGGTAGTGCCTTCCCCCTACTGCTTCATACTATCAAGCAGTTCCACAGAGCTCTCATGCACTTGTTTTGCATAAGATTCGATGCTGCGGAAGGAATCGTTTAATTGTTCTAATACAGCAGAAATCTCTTGGATCTCGCCTGCTGTACCATTACATCCTTGTTGTGTCTCACGAATGATTGTCTTTACTTCGTCTACGCTTTCTTTTACCTCTTGCATAAACGTATAAAGGTCAGCAATCTTCGTAATCACGTCTTCCTGGATGGTAAACATTCGTTGGAAGTCTTCTTGAGTACTTTCCACCATTGCAAGATTCTCGCGAATGATTGCTTGTGTCTCATTCATCGATGACATGGATTGATGCGTATTGCTCGTAATCTCTGCTAAGATTGCATTAATATCCGTTGCAGAAGCTGTCGATTGATCTGCAAGCTTTTTGATTTCGGAAGCTACTACTGCAAATCCCTTTCCAGCCTCGCCAGCTCGTGCTGCTTCAATGGATGCATTCAATGCTAGCAAGTTTGTCTCATTCGATACTTCATCGATGATATCTACTGCCTTAGAGATACGGCTAGAGCTTTCTAACAAACGGCCAAATTCTTCTTTGGACTTTAGATTTGATTGTTCAATTTCTTGAATTTTAGCAAACAGCTGTGTGATGTTACTCTGATTTACCTTCGTCACACTACTCATCTGTTTTGTAAGTGACTCGATTTGTTCTGAACTTTTTACCGTAGCATCTAGTTTCGAAATCATATGATCTACTGACGCTTCGCCTTGTTGTGCTTTTTCTACAAGCTCTACCGTACTATTGGTAATTCCTACGCTTGTATTGCTTACTTCTTCAATCGCATTCATACTTGTGTTAATATGATGGTAAAGTTCATTAATATTAGAATTGATTGTTTGAGTACCTTCTAAATTCTTGTCATATAACTGTGCGATATAATCATTTTGTTCGATTGACTTTGTAAATATGGTCATGGTCTTCTTTGTAATCGTTACAAAGAGATAACCAATCATTACAATCTGAAATATAAAATATATATTGATACTAATCGCCGTTTCCATATTTGCCTGTATGCTATAGCCTGGCTGTACTAACGGCGCAAGGAAGTTCGCTACAATCATGATTGGAATCTTTGCCCAAAACACAATCTTTAACGTCTTCCTATCAAAATACATACACACAACTAGAAATGTAATTACCCATAATAAGGCAGCATATAACCAGCATGCCATAAATAAGGCAGCAGACATCCATTCCATTGATATGATTCCAATCATATAGAAATAACGTCTCGTCTTACTTACTTTATAGTAAATTACAGGAATTGCCAATCCTACAAATGCACTTGCCATCAGTATCCCGTACATACCGCCGTCTAGACTACCTTTTAGTATAAGGAATATTACATCTGCTAGCATTAATATAGCTCCGAC
>CALZJY010000154.1 GCA_945787925.1 uncultured Anaerosporobacter sp.
TTCCATAATGCAGTAATGCATGAAGATAATGATGAAGTTGGAGAAAACATCATTGTGGAAGAATTCCAAAAAGGATACATTTACCGTGAAACAGTGGTAAGACACAGCATGGTAAAAGTTGCAAACTAATTAGTAGTAAGCAAATAACTAAAACTATTTAGAGTATATAAATATTCATTGATTACAGGAGGAATATATTATGGGAAAAATCATTGGTATTGACTTAGGTACAACAAACTCATGTGTAGCCGTTATGGAAGGTGCAAGAACTACTCCATCCGTAGTTGCATTTACAAAAACAGGAGAAAGATTAGTTGGTGAACCTGCGAAACGTCAAGCAGTAACAAATGCTGACAAAACAATCTCTTCTATTAAAAGACATATGGGCACTGATTATAAAGTGACAATTGACGATAAAAAACACTCTCCACAAGAAATCTCTGCTATGATCTTACAAAAATTAAAAGCAGATGCAGAAGGATATCTTGGAGAAAAAGTAACAGAAGCTGTAATCACAGTTCCTGCATACTTCAATGATGCTGAACGTCAAGCAACAAAAGATGCTGGTAAAATCGCTGGTCTTGATGTAAAACGTATCATCAACGAACCAACAGCAGCAGCGTTAGCTTACGGTCTTGATAACGAACATGAACAAAAAATCATGGTATACGATTTAGGTGGTGGTACATTCGACGTTTCTATCATCGAAATCGGTGATGGTGTAATCGAAGTATTAGCAACATCTGGTGATAACAGACTTGGTGGTGACGATTTCGATGAAAAAATCGTTCGTTACATGTTAGATACTTTCAAAGCTCAAGAAGGCGTAGATTTATCTTCTGACAAAATGGCTCTTCAAAGATTAAAAGAAGCAGCTGAAAAAGCGAAAAAAGAATTATCTTCCGCTACAACTACAAACATCAACTTACCATTCATCACTGCAACAGCTGAAGGTCCAAAACACTTCGATATGAACTTAACTCGTGCTAAATTTGATGAATTAACTTCTGATCTTGTAGAAAGAACTGCAACTCCAGTTCAAAACGCATTAAGAGATGCTGGTATCACAGCAGCTGACTTAGGTCAAGTATTATTAGTTGGTGGTTCTACAAGAATCCCTGCTGTTCAAGATAAAGTAAGACAATTAACTGGTAAAGAACCTTCTAAATCCTTAAACCCAGATGAATGTGTAGCATTAGGTGCTTCCATCCAAGGTGGTAAATTAGCTGGTGATGCTGGTGCTGGAGATATCTTATTATTAGACGTAACTCCATTATCCTTATCTATCGAAACAATGGGTGGTGTAGCAACTAGATTAATCGAACGTAACACTACAATCCCAACTAAGAAGAGCCAAGTATTCTCTACAGCAGCTGATAACCAAACAGCAGTAGATATCCACGTTGTTCAAGGTGAAAGACAATTTGCCCGTGACAACAAATCTCTTGGACAATTCAGACTTGATGGTATCCCACCAGCAAGAAGAGGTGTTCCTCAAATCGAAGTTACATTCGATATCGATGCAAATGGTATCGTAAATGTATCTGCAAAAGATTTAGGTACTGGTAAAGAACAACACATCACAATCACTGCTGGATCTAACATGTCTGATGAAGATATCGAAAAAGCAGTAAAAGAAGCAGCTGAATTCGAAGCTCAAGATAAAGCTCGTAAAGAAGCAGTAGATACTCGCAACGATGCAGATGCAATCGTATTCCAAACTCAAAAAGCGTTAGAAGAAGTTGGCGATAAAGTAAGCGCTGATGAAAAAGCTGCAGTAGAAGCTGATCTTAACGCATTAAAAGAATTAGTTGAAAAATCTGATGCAGAAAACATGACTGAATCTCAAGTAGAAGAAATCAAAGCTGCAAAAGAAAAATTAATGAACTCTGCACAAGCATTATTCGCTAAAGTGTATGAACAAGCACAAGCTGCAGGTGCTGCTGGCCCAGATATGGGAGCAGGATTTGACGGTGCTCAACAAGCTGGTCCTCAAGACGATAACGTTGTTGATGGAGATTACAGAGAAGTATAATCAGTAGCATACTGGTAGGAATAAAAACTTGACGAATGATATACGATTCGTTAATATAAATCTTGTGTTTAAACAAGAGAAACAAAAGATAGGCCGTCTACTTCAGATGGCCTATCTTTTAATCGACATAGGTATATAGCAAATAGTAATGAAAGGTGAAGGATATGGCAGATAAACGTGATTATTATGAAGTCCTTGGTGTCTCTAAGACAGCTACGGATGCTGAAATAAAAAAAGCCTACAGAGTACTAGCGAAAAAGTACCATCCAGACTCCAATCCAGGCGATAAAGAAGCAGAAGCGAAATTTAAAGAAGCAAGTGAAGCGTATGCAGTATTAAGTGATGCTGACAAACGTAGACAATATGACCAATTTGGTCATGCTGCATTTGACGGCGGTGCTGGTGGTGCAGGTGCTGGCGGATTTGATTTCAATGGCATGGATATGGGAGATATCTTTGGAGACATTTTTGGAGACTTATTCGGCGGTGGAAGAAGTAGAAGATCTAACAATGGTCCAATGAAAGGTGCGAACGTTCGTGCGAGCGTACGTATCACTTTTGAAGAAGCTTGTTTTGGTGTAGACAAAGAAATTACATTGAATCTAAAAGAGGAATGTGGTACTTGTCACGGAACAGGTGCAAAAAAAGGAACAACTCCTGAAACTTGTCAAAAATGTCATGGTACAGGTCAAGTAGTATATACGCAACAATCATTCTTCGGTATGACACAAAGCGTACAGCCATGTCCTGATTGTCATGGAACTGGTAAGTTTGTAAAAGAAAAATGTACCGATTGCCACGGTTCTGGATATATTACGAAAAAGAAAACAATCTCTGTTTCTATTCCAGCAGGTATTGATGATGGTCAAAGCATCCGTATCCAAGGAAAAGGTGAACCAGGGGTAAATGGTGGCCCAAGAGGCGATTTATTAGTAGAAGTAATCGTAAGCAGACATCCAAGCTTTGTACGTGAAGATACGACAATCTACTCTAGCGTTTCTATCTCTTATGCAATGGCAGCATTAGGTGGAGACTTAAAAGTTAAGACAATTGACGGTGAAGTGATCTACACAGTAAGACCAGGTACACAACCAGGAACGAAAGTACGTTTACGCGGTAAAGGGGTACCTACATTACGTAACAAGAACGTACGTGGTGACCATATCGTAACATTAGTGGTACAGGTACCAACAAAACTTACAGCAGAACAAAAAGAAGCATTAGAACATTTTGATGCACTTATGAACGGTGAAGTAAAAGCAACTTCTGCAACAACAGAAGAAGAGCACAAAGGCTTCTTTGGTAAAAAGAAGAAAAGATAGATTTATAGAAAGCTCACATGAAAATGTGAGCTTTTTTCTTGCATAGGAATTGCGTTGAATGCATACTTTTTTAAGTTTATAGTTTGAAAATTATAAAAAATCGGCTATACTAGTAAAAGAATATTAGGCGGTTCGCCTGGACATAAAGGAGTACTATAAATGAAGTGGACAAAATATACGCTTAAAACTAAAACAGAAGCGGTTGATTTGATCAGTTATATGTTAGATGAACTTGGGGTGGAAGGAATCGAAATCGAAGACAAACAACCATTAACAGCAGAAGAAAAAGCGCAAATGTTCGTAGATATCTTACCAGACCCAGAGTTCGATGACCATATCGCAACAATTCGTTTCTACCGTGATCCAGAAGAAGACGGAACAGAATTAATCGAAAAAATCAAAGAAGGTTTAGATGAATTAAGCCAATTCGTAGATATCGGCGATGCAAAAACAATCGAAAAAGACGAAACAGAAGATATCGACTGGATTAACAACTGGAAAGAATTCTGGAAACCATTCAGAGCGGATGACCACATCATGATCAAACCAACATGGGAAGATCTAACTGGCACAGATGTAAAAGAAGATGACTTAGTAGTGGAAATCGATCCAGGTATCGCATTTGGTACTGGTACTCATGAAACGACAAAATTATGTATTCGTGCCGTAAGAGAATATGTAAATGAAAATACAAGATTATTAGACGTTGGATGTGGTAGTGGTATCCTTTCCATCATCGGATTATTATTAGGAGCAAAAGAAGCATTTGCAATCGATATCGATCCAGCTGCGGTAACTGCAACATTAGAGAATGCGGCATTCAACAACATCGATATGAACAAATACAAAGTAATCTCCGGTAACATCATCGACGATGAAGCAATCCAACAAGAAGTTGGCATTGAATGTTATGATGTAGTAGTAGCAAACATCTTAGCAGACGTAATCATTCCTTTATCAGCGGAAATCGGAAAACACTTAGTACCAGGCGGTACGTTCATTACTTCCGGTATCATTGATATGAAGAAGGAAGAAGTAAAAGAAGCATTAATGAAGAATGGCTTCGAAATGGTAGAAGAAAGAAACATGAAAGATTGGAACTGCTTAATTGCAAGAAAACCAATGCAATAGAGGGGAAAAGGGAACTGTGGAGAACAGTTCCCTTTTTGAAAAATCTGTCGAAAATGTTAATCGTCTTCATTTGACAATTTATTAGTTCAATGATAAGATATAAACACTTGCTTGAACGAAAGAATAGAGCGTATGCAGTTTGCGTACGTTCTATTGTTTTGTACAAATGTAAAAAAGAAGACAAATATTTGTGTGGAGGAGATTTATGAATCTATTTTATGTAAACAAATCTCAAATAGGACAAGAGGATATTCAAATCATTGGTGATGATGTAAAGCACATCAAGAATGTCCTTCGAATGAAGCAGGGCGAGGAATTGATGGTATGTGACTGCGAAGGCACAAATTATTTATGTAAGATTGAAGAAGTATTACAAAAAGAAATCCAGTTAAGCATTATCGAACGAATGGCATGCGAAACGGAACTTCCAACAGAGTTCTATCTATTTCAAGGACTTCCAAAGAGTGACAAGATGGAACTGATCATTCAAAAAGCAGTAGAACTTGGAGTGCATGAAGTAATCCCAGTAGCGATGAAACGTTCGATTGTAAAAATAGAAGATAAGAAAAAAGAAGCGAAAAAGCTAGACCGTTGGCAAGCGATTGCAGAGAGTGCTGCAAAGCAAAGCAAGCGAGGAATTATTCCGAATGTACATTCTGTAATGACATATAAGGAAGCACTAGCGTATGCAAAAGAGTTTGATTTAAACTTATTCCCATATGAACAAGCAGATGGAATGAATAAAAGCCGTGAACTTGTGAAGAATGCAAAAGGGGCAAAACGAATCGGAATCTTCATTGGACCAGAAGGCGGCTTCGATGATGGAGAAATCGAAATGGTAAAAGAAATTGGCGGAGAAGTAATTACGCTAGGAAGACGTATTTTACGTACGGAAACAGCCGGATTTACCATTTTATCCGTATTAATGTTTGAAATGGAGCAATAGACTAGGGAGAGCGTTCCCCAAGGCTAGGAAAGTAAAGGAGAAGTTTAATGGAAGCATATTTAGATAATGCAGCAACGACGAGACCTTTTGACAGTGTCAGAGACATTATGGTAAAAACGATGGATGTAGATTATGGTAATCCATCTAGCATGCATATGAAAGGTGTAGAAGCTGAAAAATACGTAAGAGAAGCAAAAGA
>CALZJY010000155.1 GCA_945787925.1 uncultured Anaerosporobacter sp.
AATGCCTCTCCATCCGACCAGTATAAGTCATACAGTCCGTCTACATCCGTTTCGTTTACCTTGTAATCTCTTGGGACGCAAGTTAACGTAAGGAAATCTGTCGTATTGATTAGGATCTTATCATCCAGCTTTACGATATAAGACGTCATTCCAGTTCCGTTTGTTACGATGTTTTCTGTTACCGTAATGTTGGCATAGGAACTCAACTCATCGATTAACAGATTTCTCGCTTAAGTCGTTGGCAACTCCACCGCCAACTTCTAAGGCATTGATTTGTTTTGTAACCGAAGCGATCTGTTGAGATAATGCATTGATGCGGTCTGCAGATGTTCGGATTTCCGTATTCGCTTCCTGCTGAATACTTTGAAGATTCTTCGCTAACGAATTGGTATAACTAGTCAAGGAAGATGCATACTGGATCACGGATGTTCTCGATGCCGTGCTCGATGGGTCTGTCGATAAATCTTGAAGCGCACCGCTGAAGTTTGAGATTGCCTTTACTAACCCATTGTCCTCTAACTCATTAAAGCAGTTTTCTACCTGCTGCATATAATAGAGCTTCTTGTCGTACTCGCCATATGTTGACATGTTCTGACGGAATTTCGTGTCATAATAGCTGTCTCTTACTTGCGTGATGCTGACACCAGTTACGCCGGCACCGACCATCCCGTAAGACGACCCGATAGAAATCGGCTTCGCTGCCGTCGTATTTAAAACCTGTCTCGTATATCCCTTTGTCTCCGCATTTGCTGCGTTATGGGCAGTCGTATTTAATGCTGCCTGATACGTATATAAACCGGATGTCCCGATGTTTAATCCAAAAAATGTAGATGCCATCTAGTCTCCCCCTCTAGCTAAAAAATGCATTCATGAGCGAGTCTAACATTTGGCTAACCGTATTAATATATCGAGAGGATGCGTTATATGCATGCTGATATTTGATCAAGTTGCTTAATTCCTCTTCGGAGGAAACGCCTGTCACCTGCATTCTAGAATTATCGATTCCGGATACCATCGTCTGCTGGTTCTCTGCAATGATTCCATACGTGTTTCCTACGGAACCAACCTCTCCCACTAATGCCGTATAGTATTCCTTGAATGTATGCTTTGTAAGCGTATTCGGATCTAATGTCGCAAATTCCTTGCCCCACATATCGTTGATCTTTTGTACTACCGTCGCATCATACTCTCCTAAGGAAGTCGTGCTGTTTAGCGGAAGCAAGTTAACATTCTTAATCACGTCCTCATTGATTTGAATCTGGCTTAGCGTATATAGACTCGCCTTATCTTCTTTATTTTCTTCGTTGTATCGTAATACAGTCTTTGTCACTTTATTACCGTCTTGATCTGTCATGGTCACTTCGATGCTTTCATAACGGCTCATGCCGCTTCTGGAAAATAGCTCGGTTCCTGGAATCTGGTTTTGCTCTCCCATACCGATTGGTGCCTTTTCCTCATCTAGTACTTTGATTTTTTGTACTACTCCATCGATTTCTACTTCGATTTCCTTGTTTGGACAAAGGATGTCATTGATGGATGTCACGATTCCGTGTACTAACTGGTCAAGTTTCGCTTGGAAGCTCATGATGCTAGAACATCCGACTGTCTGATTGTACTTGTCCACCTCTTGCTCATATTTCCCAAGTGCTTTCTGATAGTCTTGCTCATTTGCATACTTGGACTTGTCTGGAGCAATTGGAATTGCCGTATAGTCCGCAATATTGTCACCACGGCTTACTAGTATTCCCTTCAAGGAGCCGATGTCCGTGTTATGGTTCGTCGTGTAAGGACCAAGTACGGTAAATACATCTTGTTCTAGTTCTGGCCAAACTGGCTTTAATAATACCGAATCCTCATTCATTGGCGCAACGCCCATCTTCATATAGCCATCGTTGGATACGAAATTCACTCCTTCGATATCCACCGTTACCGTTCCATTCTTTAACTCACGATAAGAAATCTTTACAATCCCAGAAAGCTCATCTAATAATAAGTTCCTGCTGTCGCGGTAGTCATTGGCATGTTCCACTCCGGATGCCTCTATCATTCGGATCGCATTATTGAGTTCGACGATCTGTGCACCAATTTCATTGATGCGATTCACCTGCTTCGTGATATTTGCATTTAACGTCTGCTGATAATCCGATATCTGGTTCTGAATCTGCTGTGCACGTTCTAAAAATACTTTGCAGGTATTTACCGCTGTCGTTCGGTTTGTGATATTGGAAGGATCATTTACCAATTCGCTAAACGCTCCCCACATATCTTCTAATGAGTTTTGGAATGCCTCTCCGTCGGTTTCCCCAAGCACGTTCTCGATTTCGGATACGGCCGCATATTGTGCATCATAAAATCCTTTCCTGCCTGATTCCACTCGGTACTGCTTATCATAAAACTGGTCTCGTACTGTTCGAACTAACTGTACCATTGCGCCGTTTCCGACTTGGTTTACAGATACGGCATTCGTTGAAACCGTTTGATATTTGTTGTCTTGTAAGATTACCTGTTGTCTCGTATACCCTTTCGTATCGATGTTGGCCAGGTTGTGCGCAGTCGTATTCAGCGCATTCTGGCTTGTCGCAAGGCCTGATACGCCGATATATAAGCTACTCATTGAGCCACTCATGATTTCACCACCATTTCCTAATTATCTCTTCGCATCAAACGCTCTTGTTTGCGGATTTGGAGCTGCCATATTCATATTGACGGCCCCTCTTGTATAATTGTTATTCCCTGGCGCCATCCGTGTACTCTGAATAAAATTCATATTGAACTCTATCATCTCAAGGGATTGATTGATTAACGATTTGTTACGATTGTTGATTTCGATTAACTGCTGAATTGTATTTCTTAACTGATCATGTAGAATCTGTATCTGTTTTTGTGTCTCTGGTTCTCTTACCAAAGACTCAATAATATCTTTTGATTTGATTTGTGTCTCATGCTTTCCTAGCACGATTGCTATATTTTTTACAACCCGCATCCTCTTGTTTTCAAGGTGCGTAATACGATCCACTAATTCTTGCTCACGTTCTGTAATTGCTTGTAACTTTTCTAAATTATTCTCTACAATCACCGGTGTCTTTGAGTGTGCAACGGGAATAAGCTCCTCATAAACAACCGTTTCCTCTTTTAGCACGGTCACTAGTTCTTCTATTAAACTTGCCAAGTCATTTGCTCCTTCTTACCTACTTCTGGATGCCTTTTCAGAATGAAACATTCCGTCAATTTGTCTGCAACATCCTTATTCGACACTTGGTATGTGCCTTCTTCTATCTGATGCTTGATCATCTCTATTCGGTCTATTCTTACATCATCACTTGCTTTTGCTACTTGTAATGCTACCTGAAACTCTTTTGCTTCGCTTGAGATTTCAATGGAGTCTCTCTTGCTAAGCCTGTCATTCTGCTTATATGTTTCCATTCTATTTGCTTTATATAATTGACTTACATTATTTAGGGAATGAATTCTCATATGGTGCACCACCTTTGCTGTGTATTTATCAGATTGTTTCTACATACTTTATCGACTAATCAAGGTATTTCATTATATCTTTACGGGAATTCTTTATGATTTTTTTACAAATTTATACGGCCATAGAAAAAATGACGTAAAAAAAAGGAGCCGCAAACAAAACTAGCTTACAACTACCTTTCTTTTTACCCTATTCTCTTGTCTTTAACATCTCTGCAACTGCTTGCTCTAATTCTCTTAATTGCTCCTCAGATGGAATGTAATTCATTCTTACTGGTTCCATGACCTTTTTCACTCCAATTAGGTCTAATTGTTCTTGTACTTGGGCAATGCCTTGTCCACCCCATCCGTAAGAACCGAATGCAAATCCTTCGCGATTGTGTGGCGCTAATCCTCTCATATAACATAAGAAAGCTGCTACCGTTGGAAGCATGCAGTTGTTCAGCGTTGGTGAACCAACCACCACATACTTGCTCGTTAACACCTCTGTCATTATGTTGGAAATATGATTTGCTTTTAAATCGAATAATTTTGCTGGCACGCCTGCAATCGCAAACCCTTCTACGATCGCTCTCGCCATCTTTTCTGTGGAATGCCACATGGAATCATAAACGACTACCGCTGCATCTGCTAACGTTTCCGTTGCCCATTCTTCATATGCCTTGAAGATGTCTTTGATATGTGTTCTCCAGATCACGCCATGGCTTGGTGCGATCATGTCGATGTCTAATCCCTTCACGATTTCAAGCGCCTTTGTTGCCTGTACTCCATAAGGCATTAAGATGTTTGCAAAGTATTTCTTTGCTTCTGCCATCATTTCTTCGTAGTTTACTTGATCATCAAAGATCATGTTACTTGCGTAGTGTTGACCAAAGGCATCGTTACTAAATAATAATTTCTCTTCTGGGCAATATGTTACCATATTGTCTGGCCAATGAAGCATTGGTGTCGTTACGAATACAAGGGAACGCTTTCCTAAGGAGAGGCTTTCGCCAGCCTTTACTGAAATGTACTCGTACTGGGAACCATAATGTGCTTGTAGTCCTTTTAACCCACTTGGACCACTTGTGACGATTTTCGCATTCACGGC
The DNA here is from genome assembly GCA_945787925.1 of uncultured Anaerosporobacter sp. GTDB lineage: Bacteria > Bacillota > Clostridia > Lachnospirales > Lachnospiraceae > KM106-2. The sequence continues at coordinate 4,565 of CALZJY010000155.1, forward strand.
TTCCTTCATTACTTCTGGAATGCCGCCGGAATGATCCATTTCTACATGGTTCGAAATGACATAATCGATTTCTTTTGGATCTACGATTTCTTTTACTCTTGCTAGTAATTCTTTTGCAAATGGCGCTTTCGTCGTATCGATTAACGCAATCTTCTCATCCACGATCAGATACGCATTATACGTAGCACCACGTTCTGTAGAATATCCGTGAAATGCACGAACATCCCAATCCACGGCGCCTACATAATAGATCCCTTTTTTAATTTCTTGTTTTCTCATTGTTTTCCTCCATTTTCCCATAGATTCCTACAACTAAAAACTCTTCAAACAAATTTCTTCTATATTATAGCATTTTGATATATCGCTGAATATAGTAATTTCTACTAAGATTTTCAGTTTTACAATAGCATTTCCACAAACTTTTGATTTTATGTACCATACATATGTTCGATTTTTAGCCTTCTATGTATGGTTTTTTTTATTGGAACATGATATACTAGGAGGAAGAGACTATTTTTCTGTGTTTTTTATTGAAGTAGGAATGACTCACTAAAATACGTCAATACTTCAACGAGAATGTTCGCAATCATTCGCGCACAACACATAACAGAAACATTCAACTATCATGGAAAGGAATACTCAATGGAACAATATAATGGCAGTCAAATTGTGATATTAGAAGGTCTTGAAGCCGTAAGAAAACGTCCAGGCATGTACATTGGAAGCACTGGCTCAAGAGGTCTTCATCACTTAATCTGGGAAATCCTAGATAACGGGATCGATGAGCATCTTGCTGGATTCTGTAGCGAGATTTCACTTACCCTACACAAAGATGGAGGCATTACAATCGAAGACAATGGTCGTGGTGTACCAGTTGATCTTCATCCAACCAAACATATCCCTACGGTGCGTGTCGTTTATACAATCCTTCATGCGGGCGGTAAGTTCGCAAGCGACGTATACAAAGTTTCCGGCGGCCTTCACGGCGTTGGTGCGTCAGTAGTAAATGCATTAAGCAGCCGCATGTCCGTAGAAGTAAAACGTGGCGGAAAGGTATACCGC
>CALZJY010000156.1 GCA_945787925.1 uncultured Anaerosporobacter sp.
AAGTAAAAGGAGCAAGAATCGTGGCAAATCCCGGATGCTATACGACATGTTCCATCTTAACTGCCTACCCATTAGTAAAAGAAGGCATCATCGATCCAAATAGCCTGATCGTGGATGCGAAATCAGGAACTTCAGGAGCAGGCCGTGGAGCAAAAGTAAATAACCTATTCTGTGAAGTAAATGAAAATATGAAGGCATATGGAGTGCTTACTCATAGACATACACCAGAAATCGAAGAACAATTAGGATACGCAGCAGGAGAAGACATCAAGATTATCTTTACCCCTCATTTAGTGCCAATGAACCGAGGCATCCTTGTAACGGAATATGCATCGTTAACAAGACCGGTTACCTATGAAGAAGTAAGGGCGATTTATGATTCCTATTATAAAGAGGAAACCTTTATCCGTGTCTTAGACAAAGACGTTTGCCCAGAAACGAAATGGGTGGAAGGCAGCAACTATGTCGACATCAATTTCAAGATTGATGAGAGAACCAACCGCATCGTCATGATGGGCGCACTTGATAATATCGTAAAAGGCGCTGCAGGTCAGGCAGTACAAAACATGAACTTAGTATTTGGCATCGAGGAAACAGAAGGATTAATGCTTGTCCCTATGTTCCCATAAGGAAATGGAGGAGATTGTATGAAGAAAATCGAAGGCGGTGTAACCGCAGCAAATGGTTTTATGGCAGCTTGCACGGAAGCAAACATCAAATATGAGAATCGCACGGATATGGCCTTAGTATATAGCAAGGTGCCAGCCAAGGTGGCAGGAACCTTTACACAGAACGTAGTGAAGGCTGCGCCAGTAAAATGGGGCATGCAAATCGTAAAAAATAAGGAGTGTGCCCAGGCAGTCGTATTAAACAGTGGAATCGCCAATGCATGTACTTCTAAAGAGGGAGAAATCGCAAACGAAGCGATGGCAGCAGCTGTAGCAGCTCCTCTTGGACTTCAATTAGAGGATGTCCTTACTTGTTCCACAGGTGTCATCGGCATGCAGCTTCCAGTGGAAAAGCTTCAAAGCGGTGGCTTGGCGCTGACAAAGGTCCTTTCAGATTCCATCGAAGCAGGTCATGAAGCAGCAAAGGCAATCATGACGACAGATACGTATCCAAAGGAAGCAGGCGTTACTTTCGAAGTGCAAGGAAAGACCGTAACCTTAGGCGGCATGAGCAAAGGTTCTGGTATGATTCATCCGAATATGGCAACGATGCTTTCTGTTATTACGACAGATCTTGCCATCAGCAAGCCGCTTCTTCAAGAAGCATTAAGCACGGTAGTAAAAGACAGCTTCAATATGATCAGTGTAGACCGTGACACGTCTACCAATGATACTTGCATCTTGTTAGCAAACGGCATGGTTGGAAATGAAGAAATTACAGAAAAGGGTGCAGATTATGATGCGTTCGTAGAGGCACTTATGTATGTAGCAAAGACATTGGCAAAGAACATGGCAAAAGACGGTGAAGGTGCAACCAAATTAATCACTTCCACCGTATTACATGCAAACAGTAAGGAAGAAGCAAAGGCATTAGCAAAGTCCGTCATCACGTCTCCCCTTGTTAAGACAGCCGTATATGGAAATGATGCCAACTGGGGACGGATTGCCTGTGCGCTCGGTTATGCAGGCGTAAGCTTCAATCCGGAAAAATTAGATTTATTTATCGAAAGCAAGGTTGGCGCCCTGAAGCTATGTGAAAACGGAATGCCAACGGAGTTTAGTGAAGAATTAGCAACCAAGATCCTTTCCCAAGAAGAAGTAGTGATTACTTCTGATATGAAACAGGGAGAGGAAACAGCAACAGCATGGGGATGCGACTTAACATATGACTATATCAAAATCAATGGTGATTATAGAAGTTAGGGGGCAGCAGGATGGATGAATATATGGAACAGATTACGATGAAGGCAAATACGCTAATCGAAGCGTTACCTTATATACGTCAGTTCAATAATAAGATGGTAGTCGTAAAATACGGCGGAAGCGCAATGGTAGATGAAGAGTTACAGCAAAGCGTAATTAAGGATGTGGCATTGTTAAAGCTGATTGGCATGAAGCCAATCATCGTTCATGGCGGCGGAAAAGAAATCAGCAAATGGATTGGCAAGGTTGGGAAAGAGCCAAAGTTTATCGAGGGCTTGCGTGTGACGGACGATGAAACGATGGAAATTGCAGAAATGGTATTAAACCGTGTGAATAAGCATTTAGTGCAGATGGTAGAAAAGCTAGGCGTGAAGGCAGTAGGAATCAGCGGGAAAGATGGTGCTACGTTACGGGTAGATAAAAAGACCGTACATGGCCAGGATATCGGCTATGTAGGAACTATCAAGCACGTAAATCCATCGTTGATTGAATCCTTAATCGATGATGACTTCATTCCAATCATCGCACCAATCGGATTAGACGATGCGTACCAGACCTATAACATCAATGCGGACGATGCAGCCTGTGCAGTAGCAGAGGCGTTAGGGGCAGAAAAATTAGTATTCCTTACGGATATCGATGGCGTTTGTACAGATCCAGAAGATAAGGATACGCTGATTTCCTTATTAACGTTAGAAAAGGCGCATAGCCTGATCGAAGAAGGCTATATCGGTGGCGGAATGCTTCCTAAATTAAACAACTGCATCGATGCGGTTAAAAATGGAGTAAACCGAGTACATATTTTGGACGGAAGAAAAGCACATTGTTTATTGTTAGAGTTCTTTACAAATCGAGGAATCGGAACAGCAATTATTAAAGATGAAGGGTGGCTTGACAATGAGCAAGACAATGAGTAAGACAGTCGACAAGGCAGAACAATATTTTATGCATACATACAATCGTTTTCCTCTTGTATTAGAACGAGGGGAAGGGGTATACCTTTATGATGAGAACGGAAAAAAATACTTAGATTTTGGGGCAGGAATCGCAGTATTTGCATTAGGATATGGGAACAAAAGCTATAACGATGCAGTAAAGGCACAGGTAGATAAATTAGTCCATACGTCAAATTACTTCTACAACAAGCCATCTGCAGATGCGTGTGAGAAGATTGCACAGGCATCTGGAATGGATGTTGTATTCTTAGCGAATTCAGGAGCAGAAGCCATTGAGGGTGCGATTAAGGTTGCTAGAAAATATTATTATGAAAAGACAGGAAATGCAGAGGGGGAAATCATTGCGATGAACCACTCCTTCCACGGAAGGACGATGGGAGCCCTTTCTGTGACTGGCCAGCCAAAATATCAAGAAGCCTTTGGACCAATGCTTCCAAATATCAAGTTTGCAGACTATAACGACTTTGAAAGCGTAAAGGCACTTGTGACAGAAAAGACAGCGGCGATTCTTTTAGAAACCGTACAAGGAGAAGGTGGCTTATATCCAGCAGACAAAGAGTTCTTACAACAACTTCGTGCTCTTTGTGATGAAAAGGATATCCTTCTTATGTTAGATGAAATCCAGTGTGGAATGGGAAGGAGCGGAGAAATGTTTGCATATCAGACATATGGAGTGACACCTGATGTTATGACGACAGCAAAAGCGCTTGGATGTGGAATCCCAGTAGGTGCATTTGCAGCAAGGGGAAAGGCAGCGCTTGCATTAAAACCAGGAGATCATGGTTCTACGTATGGATACAATCCACTTGCAGGAACCGCAATCAATGCGGTATTCGAGCAATTTGAGGAATTAGACTTGATTGCCCATGTAAAAGAAATTTCTGCATACCTTTGCGAAAAGTTAGATGCATTGGTGGAAAAATACGACTGCATCAAAGAACGAAGAGGTCTCGGCCTGATGCAAGGCTTAGAATTTACCCATCCAGTTGGAAAGTATCTAGTAGAGGCACAGGAAAAAGGCTTGATCCTATTAAGTGCAGGAGCAAACTTAATGCGTCTTGTTCCACCACTAGTAATTGAAAAAGAACATGTAGACCAGATGATTGCAATCGTAGAAGAAATGATTTGTGAATAAAATAAATCCTTGAAATGGATACTAACAAGGACGGGAGCAGTATGGTGGCTTCCGTCCTTGTATCATTTATGGAAAAGGAGAATGTATCTATGTGGGGTTTGCTAATTGCGATGCTATCGGGAGCCTTGATGAGCATTCAAGGAGTGTTTAATGCAGGAGTTACAAAGCAGACGAGCCTTTGGCTTACGGCATCCTTCGTACAGGTCACGGCATTTGCTGTTTGTGTTGCCGCGTGGTTTGTGACAGGAAGGGAGTCTTCGGTTGGGGAATTATTTAAGATTGATGGAAAGTATATGTTGCTTGGAGGCGTAATCGGCGCATTTATCACGATTACCGTAGTACAATCCATGAATTCCTTAGGACCTGCAAGGGCTGCGTTATTAATCGTAGTCGCACAGCTCCTGGTTGCCTACCTCATTGAATTATTTGGGTTGTTTGGTGTTGAAAAATCTCCATTTGAATGGAAAAAAGTCATCGGAATGGTAATCGCCATTGTTGGAATCGTTATATTTAAATGGGAAAAATAGGACACAAGGAAAGATTGCTAAGTATTATGTAACAAAAACAATTGTCTTGTTCAAAATATATATTGTAAAAGCCGTTTCTATTCGTTAGAATATTATGTGTATGTAAACAAGGAATTATTTGAAAGGAAGTAGGGTATGAAGAAGTTAGCAAAGCGCATCGCGATACTAACTTTTCTGGGGGCAACAGGCATATTCTATGGATGCGGGACAAGCAGTTCCACGCCGAAGATGTTCAATACCAATGAGGTAACTAGGACGAAGGAAGCAAAGGAAACGGTACAGCCTAGTCCGAGCGTAGTTACCAAAGATACGACCACCAACCAAAAGATTTATGTTTATATATGTGGCCAGATTAAGAAGCCAGGGGTATATACGATGACACCCGGTGCAAGGGTGGATGATGTTGTGAAGCAGGCAGGAGGCATGACCAAGGAAGCAAGCCTTTCTAGCGTCAATCTTGCAGCCGTAGTAACAGATGAACAACAAATCTATATACCTTCAAAAGAAGAAATCAATGCAACAAAAAGCGAACGCAGTGCAACGGTCCAGAAAGGGACTGGCCAGGCAACGGCCGCACAGCCATCGGAAAAAATTAATATCAATACTGCTTCTAAGAGTGAGCTTATGAGTTTGCCCGGGATTGGCGAAAGGAAGGCAGAAAGCATACTTGCCTATCGGAGTGCCAAAGGATCCTTCTCATCGATTGAGGAACTTACGAAGGTGGATGGGATTAAAAGTGGTGTACTTAATAAAATAAAAGATAAAATTACAGTTTGAATGAGGTGGAACAATGGGAAAGAAAGTCCTTGTTGTGGACGATGAAAAGCTAATTGTAAAAGGAATTCGATTTAGCTTAGAACAAGATGGTATGGAAGTAGACTGTGCATATGATGGAGAAGAAGCGTTACAGGCTGCTCAATCAAAAGAATATGATATGATCTTGCTAGACGTTATGCTTCCAAAATTAGATGGCTTTGAAGTATGCCAACAAATCCGTGAGAGCAGCAATGTTCCAATCATCATGCTAACAGCAAAAGGCGATGATATGGATAAGATCCTAGGATTAGAGTACGGTGCGGACGACTATATCTGTAAGCCATTCAACATTCTAG
>CALZJY010000157.1 GCA_945787925.1 uncultured Anaerosporobacter sp.
CGGTAAAACCAACGGTAAAACCAACGGTAAAACCAACGGTAAAACCAACAGCAGAGCCAACAGTGAAACCAACAGAGACTCCACTTCCAGGAAAAGATCTTTCCTATGAAGGATATGAGTTAAAATGGCATGATGAATTTGATGGTGATAAGTTAAACGAAGAAGACTGGAACTATGAAATTCATGAGCCAGGTTGGGTAAACAATGAATGGCAAGAATATGTAAAATCTGATGAAAACGTATTTTTAAAAGATGGTAAACTTTACATTCAACCAATTAAACAAGAAGGTAAAGATGGTAAAGGAAGCTATACTTCTGGTAGAATCAATACACAAAATAAACATGACTTTACATATGGTCTGTTTGAAGTAAGAGCAAAAGTACCAAGCGGAAAAGGCTATTTACCAGCATTCTGGATGATGCCAACAAATGAAAACCTTTATGGGCAATGGCCAAGATGTGGTGAAATCGACATCATGGAAGTATTAGGGGATGCAACAAAAACAGCATTCGGTACAATCCATTACGGAAATCCTCACAGCGAAAGCCAAGGAAAACATACATTAGAAAATGGAGATTATTCTGAAGAATTCCATACATTTACTTGTGAATGGGAACCAGGAGTAATCAAATGGTATGTTGATGGTACATTATTCCACACAGAAGATAGTTGGTATACAAGAACAGTTGGACAAGGTGAAGTAACATATCCAGCACCATTTGACCAACCATTCTACATGATCTTAAACTTAGCAGTAGGTGGGAATTGGCCAGGAAATCCTGACGAAACAACACAAGACCAACCATTTGTAATTGATTATGTAAGAGCATATCAAAAAGATAGCTACGACGATAATGTAGAGAAACCTATCAAAGAAGTAATCTTACGTGACCCAGATGCAAACGGAAACTATATCAATAATGGTAACTTTGCAGTGGAAGAAGATTTAACGGATAGTGTAGATTGGCAGTTCCTTCTTACAAAAGAGGGCGAAGGAAAAGCTTCTATCGCAGATAATAAATTAAAAATCGAAACTACAAAAGTAGGTACAGAAGATTACGCAGTTCAACTAGTACAAGCAAATCTTCCAATGCAAAAAGGTGGTATATATAGAGTATCCTTTGATGCATACGCAGATGCAGCACGTACAATGAAAGTTGACGTTTCTGCTCCGGATCGTTCTTACCAAAGATATTTAGCAGATACAGTAGTTAATTTAGGAACTGAAAAACAAACGTATACGTATGAATTTACAATGACAGACGAAAATGATGCAAATGGTCGTTTAGAATATAACTTAGGTGCTACAAGTTCTAAAGATACTGTTTACATCAGCAATGTAAAAGTGGAAAAAATCGGACAAAAAGACATGGACGACGAAGATAAGAAAACAATCTTAACAGACGGAAACCATGTATACAATGGTGGATTCCAAGAAGGCGACAATCGTCTTGGATTCTGGGAATACACAATCAAATCCAATGCAAATCTTTATGTAACAAATGACAATACGGTTCGCCGTTTAAAAGTAAACGTAAAGAATGCAAAACGTTTATCTGACGTAGTATTAAAACAATCTGACCTTGCATTTGCTCCAAACAAGCAATATGCGGTTTCCTTTGATGCAGAAGTTGAAGAGGACAAAAAAATTGAAGTTGTAATAGCAGGCGAAAAACGTGTGGTAGAACTTAAAAAAGGTGACCATACTTACGACTGGTCAATGACAACTGGAGATGAACTTACAAACAAAGATATCGAATTCCATTTAGGTAGTAAGGGTGTTCTATACTTAGATAATGTCCGTGTAGTAGAAGATAGCCTAATCAAAAATGGTGACTTCTCTGCAGACTTTGCAGGATATGAAGTATATGCAGATAGTGCTACGGATGTAGATTACGTAGTAGATTCTCAAAGAGAAGACAATGCAGCATCCATTACCATCCGTAATACAGGAGATCAAGATTGGCAAATCCAATTAAAACAAAATAATGTGAAATTAGAAGAAGGCCAATGGTATCATTTAAAATTAGATGCAAAATCTGATTTAGATCGTAAACTTATGTTTGCAATCCAAAGAGATGGTTCTAAAGATGATAATTGGATTCCATACTCTGGACAGAAAGTTGTTTCCTTAACAAAAGATTATCAAACATTTGATCTTAAATTCCAGATGACAGAAGAAACAGATTTGCGTTCTATCTTAAGTATCTCTATGGGTGCTGTAGAAGGAAAACAAATTACAGAACGTCATACAATCTGTATCGACAACATTTCCTTAGAAAAAATTGATGAACCAGCAGAGGGAGAAGAAAACGGCGATTTAATCAAAAATGGTGACTTCTCTGCAGGTTTTGAAGGATATGCTCCATACGTATTTACAGCACAAAATGTAGAGTATAAAGTAGATTCAGAAAAAGAAGATTCTGCAGCTTCCTTTACAATCAAAAACACAGGAGATGCTGCTTGGCATATCCAATTAAAACAAAACGATGTGAAATTAGAAGAAGGTCAATGGTACCATTTAAAATTAGATGCAAAATCTACTTTAGATCGTAAACTTATGTTTGCAATCCAAAGAGATGGTTCTAAAGATGATAATTGGGATCCATATTCAGGAGAAAAAATTGTTGATTTAACTAAGGATTACAAAACATTTGATGTTAAGTTCCAAATGACAAAAGCAACAGACTTACATTCTATTTTAAGTATTTCCATGGGTGCAGTAGCGGATCAACCAATCGATCAAGAACACACAATCTGTATCGATAATATTTCCTTAGAAAAAATCGAAGCACCTCAAAAATAGTACAACGAAAAACAAATCCTATGTTATAATATCCATATAGATTCACTTATTTGAAAGCTTAGGAGGCGTTTCTACATGCATGTAGATGTATTTAGTATTCTTGGATTACTCGTAGTAGTAGCAGGATTCGCTTATGCGCTATACCGAGAATACAAAGGATAAGTGGGAAAATAAGGATAAGTATGGACAAGCTAGCGAGGGCTGTAGGGAATGTCACCTGCAGCTCTCCTTGGCATTCATATAAGAAAAAGAGAGACGGTCATCACAGCAATGTGGTGGCCGTTTTTTCACACTTTTTTCACAGAACCTTTTTCAATAACTGTTCAAAACGTTTCCTTATCATGGGTACATGTATAGCGTATGCAAAAAGAGGAAAAGGAGGGACAGGTAACGTGAGAAAAGAGAACAGATTCCTAGAGGTAATGAAACAAAAGCTTCAAGGAACGAAGAAACGTGTCATCATGATCGGTGGGGCAATCCTTCTTGGAATCACTGCCACTACGGTGACCGTAATCCATAGGGGAAATACAGCACGACAAGAGAGCGGAACTATAGCAACGAGAACTGTCGTTGCGCAGCAAGGAAACTTAGCGCTAGGCGTGAGTGGAAGTGGAACGACTTATGTTGGAACAACCAATCAATACATCGATTTGTCATTTGGAACATCCAATCTAGTGCTTACAGTAGAGGAACTTTTGAATTCGTCAGGAGCAACGGTGAAAAAGGGAGATCCGTTATTCCGAGTATCGAAAAAGGAAATTGCGGCCTTGATTCAATATTATGAAGAGCAGAAAGAGGAGGCGCAAAACACATATCAGACAGCAAAGCTTACGTATGAAAGTAATCTAGCACAAGCGAAGTATGAATATGAGACGAACAAGGCATTGGGAACGACAGCGACATTAAACTATGAAGCGAGTCTTGACCAGCTAAAAGACGCGGAGACAGACTATGAAAAGAAGCTAGAGGCCGTAGTAGGTGTTGTAAATGAAAAAGAAGCGTCCTCTTCCTATACGGTGGAAGGAAAGGCACTTTCCGAACTAAAGAACGCATATGAGCAGCAACAGGAAGCGCAGAAGAGAGTAGAAGAGGCAGAGCGAAAACTGCAAGATGCCAAACAAAGCCTTGAAAAACAAACGAAAGAGTATGAACAGGCAAAGCAGCAGAAGGAACAAGCAGAGCAACAGGTATCTCAAGCAAAGCAACAATATGAGCAGGCATATGCTAGCTATGAAAAGGAAAGGCAGGAGGCAGAGTCTTCCTTAAAGGAATTAAAAAGCAATTATTCCACATTAAAGGCAAGTTATGAAGCAGCCGTACGAAATCAACAGACACAAGCCATTACGCTAGAAAAAGAGTATGAGAGCAGCAAGCTTACCTATGAAAATGCAAAGACGATTTATGAGGCAGCAATCAGTGGATTAGGGCAAGACATGACGGCTGCAAAAGAGCGTGTATCAAGCATTGATACTGCGATTTCTAATGCAGATAGCCAGCTAAGCGAACTTTCTAGCAAGATTAAGGCGGCCAAGAATACGTTATCTGATTACAAGTCTCAGGTCAAGAATACAAAGGATTCTGCAAAGAAAGCAGAAATCGAACAAAAGGTTACGGCGACAGAGCAACAAATCGAGTCATTACAATCACAATATGATTCGATTAAGAATAACTATAGCACGTTAACAGCAAACCTAAGTGCCGCCAAACGAAAACAGACAACTGATTCCATTACGGCAAAACAAGAGTATGAAACAAACAAACTTACGTATAACAATGCAGATTCGTTATACCAAATCGCAATGAACGGTATTGATACTGAGGTGACTGCTGCCCAAGAAACATTAAATGATGCAAAACAAGTGCTTGCAGACTTTAAGGAGTATGTGGGAGATGGCACAATCAAGGCGACTGTATCAGGAACGGTAATGTCGATCGGTTATAGTGAAGGAGAAGAGTTAAGCACATCCACTCCGATTGCAACCTATTCTAATGCAAAAAATATGACAATGTCAGTATCCGTGTCACAAGAAGATATTTCAGTCGTAACGATTGGAGATACGGTACAAGTAGAATTTACTGCATATGAGGGAGAAACATACGAAGCAACCGTTTCTAAGATTGAGACTGCGAAAAATAACTCTTCTACGGTAAGCTACAATGTAACGGTTACATTATCAGGCGACCTGTCTAAGATTTACACAGGAATGACAGGCAATGTAACGTTCGTGACAAAACAAGTAAAGGACGTCGTACAGGTATCCAATAAGGCTATTAAGGTAGAAGGAACTACTTCCTATGTAGTGAAAGTAGAAAATGGGGTAAGAACAAAGACTAAAGTACAGACAGGCTTCTCGGATGGAATTAATGTAGAAATCGTATCTGGATTAAAAGAAGGAGATACTGTGTTAATTGAAAGTCAGGTGAATGGGTCATGAGATTAAAAGAATTGCTTCGCCTTGTCTGTATTAACATGGTGCAAAACAAGTTTAAGGTAATCTTAACTTCCGTTGGGATCGTAGTGGGTGCAGCCACAATCGTAATGGTAATTGCCATTGGACAGGGAAGTAAGGCAGAGGTAGCAGAACAATTCAAGAATCTAAATGCAGGCGCAATTGATATTTCTTATGAGACGGCCAATGCCTCGAGTAATTCTAAGGGTTCAGGAATGATGGGACAGATGCCATCCATGGGAGGTGGTCAGATGCCCCCTGGAGGAAATGCGCCATCAAGACAATCGGGAAGTTCTTCGGGAAAAGGAGACCGAAATGGG
>CALZJY010000158.1 GCA_945787925.1 uncultured Anaerosporobacter sp.
CTCTACGATAAGTAGATGGAAGAGTTGGATCTTCTGTAATCACATCGTTTCCTGGCTGAATCGTTTCTACGACTTCGCTTACATATTCAATCGTACGGTTCTTCGGTCTTGTTTCATGCCCCCATATGTTGAACGTAAGTCTTCCGCCTGACGCATTTGCCTCAATGTAGATTGGTGCATCTGTATTATTTTTGAATCTTAAATCTTTGCTTGTGCCTGAAATGGCAGCATCCATACTTGGTTTCACATAGGAAACCGTCATAGAATGGTTATATCTTTGGGTAATTTCTAATTCTGATAAAAGAAGTGCATTGTAAAGCGTTGTGGAAACTTGGCATACGCCACCTCCAAAACTCTCTACCGTTTTTCCATTTAAATAAGAGCCTGCAAGCGCATATCCTGTGCTTTCGTCAAATGGCCCCATCGTCTTAGATGCAGAGAATTCTTCTCCTGGATATAAAACGGTTCCATTGATTCTGCTTGCGCCATTTTGCACATTCTTTCTTCGATTTGAACTTGAACTTGCATATGAAGTCGAATACGTTCCTAGCACTGTGTTGCATAACAATGCTTGTTCCTTTGTAATTTCTGCTTTTTGTACTCCCACGGTCGCATCTAGCGTAATCGCTCCTGTCTTATTCCAGTTTTTCAATGCTTCCTTAATGTCATCCTTTGTTTTTTCCTGATCAAGAGTCATGCCATCTACGGCTTCTGTTGCTTGAAATTTACCATTCTTTCTTGTTAGAACAGCATTCTTTGGTTTCACATCATACTTACTGCTTGTCTTTATTAACTTGTCAATTTTTTTGTCATCATAACTAAAGTGTAAATCATATACTAATCGGTCTGTCTTAATTTTTCTAAGATCATTGAAGCGTTGAATTAAGTTGCCTTCTTTTCCGGCATTCATCGCATCCTCGATATAGCTGTGTTCATCTACAGCAAAGCCAAGTCTGTTTAGCGTTGTCTTTACTTGATTTTCTTTTACATTTACGATTACTTCTGTTTCACCTAATTTGGCAACATACGCATCGAGTGCCTCTTGTGCCTGTTCCTTTGACATGTTACCAATATTCAATGTATCAATATATACATTTTCGCAAATACTATTTTTATCTACCTGTGTAAGCACATTTAGAGATATTAGTCCAGCTGCGACTATCAGTACTACAATTGTAAGTATTATGACTATCGTTCTTTTCTTCTTCATAATCTTTCAATCCCCTTTTTATATGCTCGCAAAAATGTGTGAATGATAAAATGTTCTGCCTGTGCAAACGGATTTGACAGTCCGATACATTTTATGTATATTCATACTAACACTTAGAATGCAGCGGCTACTACACCAGCAAGCATTGCGAGAATTAGGATTCCAATGATTATCGTAGAAATAATCTGTCTTGTTTTTTTATTATACATGTTCACGAACAATCACCTCTTTTTCGTCTCACTTATAATAAAACAGCCGCTACATACTTTCCGATTACTAAAGAAAGGGGCAAGCTGTCATGCCTACTATTTTTTGTTTAATTATTCTCTTTTGCATCTGGTTAACCTATGAACGAAAGAAGCATACTAAAATGGAAGAAGATGCAAAGGAAGCGTTTTTCGAACTCGAAAAAAAGGCTAGTATTGCTAGAAAGAAAGACATTAGCAACTTAGACTATATTACGATTCCACTCACGTCCTTACCACTCACGCGAGGAACGGACGAAACGATCAACGGCTATATTGATTCCTTATACGCAATCAGCGAAAGACCGATTGTAAACTTATCAAAGTTTTCAAATACGGAATTAAAGCTTGCATACGGTATCGCAAACTTCGAGCAGTTAAGTGAATATGATGAAAATTACTATACACTTACTATGCTGCTTTCCAAATGGGGCAGCGCTCTCTTTGAAAAGAAGAAGTTATCAGAAGCTCGTACGGTTCTTGAATATGCGCTCTCCATCGGAACAGATCTTTCTTCCTCGATCTATACGCTGGCATCGTTATATGCCGAGCTAGAAGACGAAGAAGGATTCTCGTTGCTAAGAAGCCATATCCTTACGCATTGTCCGAATCGTTCGGAAACAATGCTCGCCCAACTTGAGAAACTTCGTTATTATCCATATTTGGCATAATCCGTTCGCGTTCATCTTAACCATTCGGGACTAAGAGGGTGTGTTATCTAGGCATTCACACTCTCCTATCCTTAGGATTTGCAATGTCTTATTGTTTATGCTACTTAATTCTTCCCTTTTCAGAAATTATCTGATCAATCATGCGGGAAGCCTCACGTTTAGACAATTTGTCAACCTCAGATACCTTGTCTATTTTATGATATTTCATTAGATCTAGCAAGTAATTTTTTTGACGAGCCGTGATTGGCTGGTCCTTTTTTATTTTATAGGAATATTGGCTCGGATCCCCGAATTTAGCGGCTTCTTTGCCACTCCCTTTTCTCTTGCACATTGCAAGATAGAGTTCCATCGTAACCTTTGCATCATCGAATGCGCGGTGGGCATTTGGATTGTATAATCCGTAATATCTGCACATGTTTTCTAAGCTTCTGCTTGGCAGGTCACTATGCATCTCTTTTGCTAAAGCAAGCGTATCGATCACTTCATGATGGAACTTCTCTCCCGCTCTTAAAAACTCCGTCTTTAAGAAACGATAATCAAAATTCACATTATGTCCAAGAAGCGGATCGTCTCCTAAAAACGCCTTTAACTCCGTAACGATTTCTGAAAACGGCTTCGCTTGTGCTAACATCTCATCCGTAATTCCTGTCAGGTTCACAATCGTTGGCGACAAGGAGTATCCGGGATTTACAAGGATGGAAAAGGTATCTACTACCTCTCCCCCTCGTACCTTCAATGCCCCCACTTCGATAATATGGTATTTTTCCGGGGACAACCCGGTTGTTTCCACGTCAATTGCAATAAATGATTCTACCATCTAGTTTCCTCTTTTCTTTCCCTTTTGGTAACTCTTACATACATGATTTAAGAAGCATGCCTCGCACTGCGGTTTCCTTGCCTCACAAAGCCCTCTTCCATGCTGGATGATTTGGATGTTATATAACGTCCAATGGTCCTTTGGAAGGGCATGCATCAAATCATACTCAATCTTCTCTGGATCGGTCTCCTTCGTAAGCCCCAATCTCTGTGAAACACGTTTTACATGGGTATCTACTACCACGCTAGGCTCATGAAAGATATTTCCCCGAATTACATTGGCAGTCTTACGGCCTACGCCAGCAAGGCTCGTAAGGGCATCGATATCGCTAGGAACCTCTCCGCCAAACTCTAACAGTAGCTTCCTCGCACATAAGATGATATTTCTAGCCTTGTTCTTATAAAAGCCCGTAGAATGGATATCCTGCTCTAGCTCCTTAATGTCCGCATTGGCAAATGCCTCGATGGAAGGATACTTCTTAAATAAGTCCTTCGTCACGATATTTACCCTGGCATCCGTACACTGGGCGCTAAGGATCGTCGCAATCAACAGCTGCCATGCGTTCTCATGGTCTAGGTAGCATTTATATTCCCTTGTATAATGTTCATCTAATAAGTCTAAGATTTCCTGAATACGTTCCCTTTCCTGCTTTGTAATTCTTCTCGCCATATCGTTCTCCTATCTTGCAATTACATACGTTGCTGCATCGTGATTTAACGGATTTCTTCTATCATAATCAAATACGATTACTTGCTTGTCCTCCACTGGAATCCCTTGTTTCGCTGTCTCTTCTACATCGATGTCGAACTGTTCGATATGAACAAGCTTCACAAGCTTTCTAAATGGTACTTCCTTCCCTGTGAAGTCACGAAGCTCTTCTTCTTTTTCTTCTAACGATTCTAGCAGCTTCTTATATTCTGTCTCTTCACGGAATGCGAAGTCTGGTCTGCTCTTCATCTTTTCACGGCTGTAGCAGTCGTACGTAAGAATCTGTTTAAATGCTTCTACGTTCGTTCCTACTTCCTGCATATAGAAATCAAGTAAAATTGCAAATCTTTGAATTCTAGAATGGCTACGGTCAAATAATCCATTCTCCTCATAATAATCTGCTAACTTCATATATAAATCAAATGGTGTCTCGAAGAAGTGTTCTAAGAATCTTACGGAGTATGGGAACTGTCCGCTGTTATAGTACACTTCCACCATGTCTTCTAAACCTTTTAATCTCATTACATCATCGTAACTAATCCATTTTGTATAAAGTACTTCATACGGAGAACTGCCTTTATATACGATTTCATATTCCGGCACGCACTCATGCATGTAGGAGCCTTTTAATACCTTTAAGAATCCAATCTGAAGCTGATCTGGTTCCATTGCATACACATCGTTGAAGGATGTTCTGAATGTCGCAAAATCTTCATAAGGTAGACCGATGATCAGGTCAAGATGTTGATGCACGTTTCCACCACGTTTTACGCCTTCTACGGCTTTCTTCAACTTCGTAAGGTCCATCTTTCTGCGGATGGCTGTGATTGTCTCGTCATTTGTAGACTGTACTCCGATTTCTAACTGTACAAGGCCTGGACGCATCTTATTTAACAATGCGATCTCCTCTTCACGTAAGATATCCGCAGATACTTCGAAGTGGAAGTTCGTAATGCCGTTATCATTGTCATGGAGATATTGCCAGATGCCCATCGTATGCTTTGGATTGCAGTTAAACGTACGGTCTACGAATTTTACCTGCATTACCTTGTGATCTAAGAAGAATTGTAATTCTTTCTTTACTAACTCTAAGTCACGAAGACGTACTTTCTTCTCAACGGAAGAAAGACAATAACTACAAGAATATGGACATCCTCTGCTTGTCTCATAATAAATGATCTTATTTTTAAAATCGTCCATCTTTTCATATGGGAATGGTACTTTGGATAAATCCATCACGTTACGTGGTGCTGTCATCGCAATCGTGCCATCTTCGTTACGGTATGCGATTCCTGCGATGGATTTTAAGGAAGAACGGTCTCCATGGATGTATTGCATCACTTCATAGAACGTTTCTTCTCCTTCTCCAATCATGACGCCATCAAAACATTCATGATTCTTAAGTTCAGAATAAGCATCATAAGAAACCTCAGGACCACCTACCCAGATCGGAGTATTTGGAAGTAGTTTCTTTAACTCCCTGGCAATCTCATATACCATGTTGATATTCCAGATATAGCATGAAAATGCGATAAATTCTGGCTTTCTCTTATAAATTCCGGAAATGATTGCGTCGATTTGGTTGTTAATCGTATACTCGGCAATCTCTATTTGATCCTCATATTCCTTACTATAGCCCTTTAGGCAATAAACAGCAAGGTTGGAGTGAATGTACTTTGCATTAATTGCTGCTAATAAAACTCTCATTTCTTTATCCTTTCCTACTACGATATTCCTATTTTTCACACTCTGACAGTATTCCATACTGGCATGCATGGGTATTATACGGAAACTTCTCCAATGCAATTTCCTATGCAACAAAAAAGGACGATTGATTGCTCATCGTCCTTAATAAATAAAGCGGGTGATGGGAATCGAACCCACGTATCCAGCTTGGAAGGCTGGTGTTCTAC
>CALZJY010000159.1 GCA_945787925.1 uncultured Anaerosporobacter sp.
AGACACGCCAAACCCAACAGATACACCAGACCCAACGTATACACCAAACCCAACGTATACACCAAACCCAACAGATACACCAAACCCAACGTATACACCAAAGCCAACGTATACACCAAAGCCAACGTGTAAGCCAAACCCAACGTATACACCAAACCCAACAGACGCACCAAACCCAACAAAAACACCAACAAGTGCACCAACGCAAACACCATACCATAGAGGTGATGAGCCAGAACCATTACCAAAGACAGGAGTACCATCAGACTCTGTAGCAAATGGCTTTGTACCAGTATTGTTATTACTAGGTTTGGGACTGATAATTAAGAAAATGCATTAATCGTTAAATAAATGAGAAAGACTGTCTATTCATTATAGGTAGTCTTTCTTTTTTTGAACAATCCTTACAATCCCGCATCGCAAAAACCTTATGATGTAAGAGACCCACTAAAAGTGGCTATACTGATACATATAGGGCTCTTTTTGGGTTTCATATTGCTATTTCAGTGTAATCTGATATAATTGCTTTAGAAAAAAAGCGTATCTGGAGGATGGAACGTGAAAGAGATTAAGATAAACGTAGATATGAAAGTAAAAAATATGTATGAGTTCTTAATGAGACATGCCTATTTTAGTAAGATAGGAGTTGCAAGCGTGGCATTCAGCGTATTGTCATTTGTATACCTATGTATAAACGTTTCCAAAGTATCTCGAGGACAACTTGTGTTACTTGTGATTGCATCCTTAATGTTTACGGTAATCAATCCAATCTGGATTTACGTAACTGCAGCAAAGCAAGTAAAGCTAAGTCCTACATTTAAAGAAACAATCACCTACGAGTTTGGCGAGAATGGTGTAAGAGTAGTTCAAGGAGACGAAGAACTTCCGGTTGCTTGGGAAGAAGTAAAGAAAGTGGTGGAAACAAGAAACAACCTAATCATTTACTTATCCAAAGTAAGAGCATTTGTAATTCCAAGAACGGAGTTAGGCGAACACCGTGAAGACTTAGTAGCATTGATTGAAAATGTAGTAAATGGAAGCGCATGTAGCTTTAAGAAAGCATAACAGACAGTTTTAGGAGAATTGACATGGTATTTGAAAGTTTAAAAGCAGAAGATACATTTCAATGTGGCAAAGAACTAGGACAACAATGTAAACCAGGTGAGATTTATTGCTTGCTTGGAGACCTAGGTGTAGGCAAAACGGTATTTACCCAAGGATTTGCCGAAGGCTTAGGGATTGAGGAACCAATCAGCAGTCCTACATTTACCATTGTTCAAGTGTATGAAGAAGGAAGGATGCCGTTTTATCATTTTGATGTATACCGCATTGCGGACATTGATGAAATGGATGAGATAGGATATGAGGACTATTTCTTCGGGAATGGAGTTTGTCTTGTAGAATGGGCAAACCTAATTGCTGAATTACTACCAGAGAGAGTAAATGTAATTAAAATAGAAAAGGATCTTACAAAAGGGTTTGACTATCGTAGGATCACAATTGAGGAGGCAGACAATGAGACTCTTAGCATTGGATAGTTCTGGCTTGGTAGCATCTGTTGCATTAGTAGTAGATGATACTGTGATTGCGGAATATACAACAAACTTTAAGAAGACACACTCACAAACATTATTACCAATGTTAGATGAGATCGTAAAGATGACAGAGATGGAGTTATCTGAATTAGATGCCATCGCATTAGCGGCAGGACCAGGTTCCTTTACAGGACTTCGTATCGGTGCGGCAACAGCAAAAGGCTTAGGCTTAGCGTTGAACAAACCAATCGTATCAGTTCCAACGGTAGATGCGCTTGCATACAACCTATATGGGACGAAAGGAATCATTTGTCCAATCATGGATGCGAGAAGAAGCCAAGTATATACAGGGCTTTATGAATATGTAAATAATGAATTTACTGTAATCGAACAGCAAAAGGTAGTTACGATTGACGAATTATTAGAGGAAATCATCGCTACAGGAAAAGAAGTAATTTTCCTAGGTGATGGTGTTGATGTTCATAGAGACAAAATCAAAGAAGCCTTAGGTGATAAAGCAAGCTTTGCACCAGCACATGTGGCAAGACAACGTGCAGGAGCAGTAGCAATGCTAGGAGCGAAGTATTACGCAGAAGGAAAAATGGAAACTGCAAGTGAACAGGCGCCAGAATACTTGAGGGTATCACAGGCGGAAAGAGAACTAGCGGAAAGACAACAAGCAGAAAAGGTGAATCAATAAATGAACAATGAGTACTCGGTTCGTCGCATGGAGGAAAAAGACGTAGAACAAATCGTTGCAATTGAAAAAGATACGTTTAGCCAACCATGGAGCGAGGTAGATTTTAGAAAAGCATGGAAAGATTCGCATAATATCTACTTTGTTGTGGAGAAAGGAAGAGAAATCATTGGATATTGTGGATTGTGGTCTGTAGTAGACGAAGGACAGATTACTAATGTGGCAATCCGTAAAGATGCAAGAGGTCAGGGGCTTGCAACTAAGATGATGACGGCGCTTTTAGAAGAAGGAATCAAAGAAGGGCTTACAGCATTTACGCTAGAAGTGAGAGTGGGCAACCATTCCGCAAGAAGCGTGTACAAAAAGCTCGGATTTGAAGAGGCGGGGGTTCGTCCTAATTTTTATGATCATCCGAAAGAGGATGCAGTAATTATGTGGAAGTATATGAAAAATGTAGAATACTAGTAATTACCACTACCAAAAAGTAGGAAAAAAAGATATAATTACACTAAGGCTGTCAAAATTATGGAGGGATAGATTTTGAAAAAAGGGAGACAATTATTTTGTAATGTATGCGGAAAAGAACTTAAAGTTGAACGCGGAATTGTAAAAGAAGGTGTGTTCGAAGCGAACAAGCAATGGGGGTACTTTTCAAATAAGGATTTGGAAGTCCATCGCTTTGACATATGTGAGGTATGTTACGATAAAATGATTGAATCTTTTGTAATCCCGGTTACCATTAAAAAAAACCATGAAGTATTATAGTTGCTAGAGTCGATATACAGTATGTACATCGGCTCTTTTGCTATGATTGAAAATGCGTATAAAATATGATATGATGGGAAAAAGTAGAGAAAATGAGAAAATTATAAGCGAGGAAAAATTGTGTTAGACGTTTGTTTACTTGGAACAGGTGGCATGATGCCATTGCCAGGTCGTTGGTTAACAGCATTAATGACTAGATTTAATGGCAGCAGCATACTAATCGATTGTGGTGAAGGAACTCAGGTTGCAATTAAGCAAAAAGGCTGGAGCTTTCATTCCATAGATTTAATTTGTTTTACCCATTATCATGGTGACCATATCAGTGGTTTGCCAGGTCTGTTACTATCCATGGGAAATGCAGATCGTAGAGAGCCAGTAACGTTAATGGGACCAAAAGGACTAGAAAAAGTGGTGAATGCACTGCGAGTAATCGCACCAGAATTACCATTCCCATTAAAGTTTATTGAATTGACAGAAAAAGAACATTCTTTTGAAATGAATGGTTATCATATAGAAGCATACCGTGTAAACCATAACGTGGTTTGCTACGGGTATAATATAAGTGTCCCTAGAGCAGGAAGATTCTTTATGGAAAAGGCAGAGGAAAACCAAGTTCCGAAAATGGCGTGGAGCCGTTTACAAAAAGGTGAGGAAGTCGAAGTGGACGGAATCACATATACGCCGGACATGGTCCTAGGTCCACCAAGAAAGGGAATCAAACTCACATATTGTACGGATACAAGACCAGTGCCAATCATTAGTGAAAAAGCGAAAAATGCAGACTTATTCATTTGTGAAGGTATGTATGGTGAGAAAGAAAAATCCAATAAAGCCGTAGAGTATAAGCATATGACGTTTTATGAGGCAGCACAGTTAGCGAAGGATGCACAAGTATCTGAAATGTGGCTTACACATTATAGTCCTTCTTTAGTAAGAGCAGAAGAATTCATGCCAGACGTTCGAGCTATTTTTGCAAATAGCTATCCGGGAAAAGATGGAAAGACCGTGGTGTTAGAGTTTGATAAAAATGAATAAAAGCTTTTAAGAGGGAGGAACACCAGATGAAGAGAAAGATCAGGACAGCATTTATTATGTTGGTCTTTGCCTGTGCAGTAGTCGGTGTTTATTATAAGATGAATACCGAAGTGCCGGATGACGAGGAAGTGAAGGTTCCAAAGACAATGGTAGAAAAACTGATTGCAAAGGACCTAGATAACGACTATCCAGCCACAGTAAAGACAGTGATGAAGCTATATAGCCAATATAGCAAATGCTTTTATGATGGTGAATACACAGAGGACGAGTTAAAGAAGCTAGTAGAACAGTATCGCAAGATTCTAGATGACGAATTAGTTGCAAACAATCCGTTTGAGGACCATTTAAAAGGCTTACAACAAGAAGTAAGTACATTTAATGGGGAAGAAAAGACGATCATGTCCTATTACTGGCCAAACAAGTCCGGCAAGGAAACAGCTACAGCATCTCCAGATGGAGTGCTAGAAGATGATAGGAATGCCAAAGAGGCAGTAACGTATTATTCTAAGGGAAATAAAAAATACGCATCGACTGTAGTTGCATTTACGTTAAAAAAAGGAACGAATACGGTCCAAGAGTCCAAAGAGAAGTTTGTATTAAGGCAAGATACAGATGGCAAATGGAAGATTCTTGGATGGCGATTGGTGAAATAATGATAAAAATGGGGGTGCATTAAGGACTGTCACATCATCGTACAGCTTAAGCACCCTTTTTAATAGAAAGGTAGAATAGACATGGAGAAAGATGTATTAATTTTAGCAATTGAATCGTCCTGTGATGAGACAGCGGCAGCAGTTGTTAAAAATGGTAGAGAAGTATTATCGAACGTAATCTCTTCTCAAATCGCACTGCATACGTTATACGGAGGGGTAGTGCCGGAAATCGCTTCTAGAAAGCATATTGAAAAAATCAATGTAGTAATCGAAGAAGCATTAAAGGAAGCAAATGTAACATTAGATGATATTGATGCGATTGGCGTAACATATGGACCAGGATTAGTAGGTGCTTTATTAGTAGGGGTTGCAGAAGCAAAAGCAATTGCTTACGCTACAAAGAAACCGTTAGTAGGGGTTCATCATATTGAAGGACATGTATCTGCAAATTACATTGAAAATAAAGACTTAGAGCCACCATTTATGTGTTTGATCGTATCTGGAGGACATACACATATCGTACATGTGAAAGCATATGGAGAATATGAAATCATCGGAAGAACAAGAGATGATGCGGCAGGAGAGGCGTTTGACAAGGTAGCGAGAGCAATCGGTTTAGGATATCCAGGAGGACCTAAGATTGATAAGTTAGCGAAAGATGGCAATCCGCAAGCAATCACATTCCCACGTGCGCATATTGATGGTGCAGAATATGATTTCAGTTTCAGTGGAATCAAGTCTGCGGTATTAAACTATGTGAATTCATGTAAAATGAAAGGGGAAGAAGTGAATCGTGCTGACGTAGCAGCCTCTTTCCAACAAGCAGTAATCGATG
>CALZJY010000160.1 GCA_945787925.1 uncultured Anaerosporobacter sp.
TTAGTGGAGTCTATATGGGGAGAAAATAAAAGTTTATCTGTCCTTATTAAATCAGGTGTGGTAAAATTCATCTAAACTACAGAAAGGTGGATAAAATTGTGAAAAAGAAAATAGGTGCAGTTGTATTATTAGCAATTACAGCTGCTATTTACATTGGATTGACTTGGTTCTTTTCGCTTTCTTGGAATTTGCATTTTGGAATCACATGGGTTCATTTGTCAATCATCAGTTTGGTAGTAGTGAGTAGTGCAGCAATGTGCTGTTATAAAGACTTCTTACCAAAAGTTTTTAAATTGTTATTTTTAATACCTATTATATTGCTTGTTGGAACAGGACTTGTGGCGTTGATCAATAGCCCAGTATTTTCGGCATCCAAGTATTATGAGTATGTAGAAAAGATGGTAACCGTAGCAAAGGATGATGAGAATACAAGCGCGTTTCCAAATCTAATTGGTACCAATGGGGATGCTTCCAATCTGCCGCTTTATGGAATGCCTGAGGCGATTAAGAAGGCAGAAACAGAGATGGGAAAATACCCAGGGTTAGGAAGCCAGTTTGAATTATTAGAAGAAGACTTAACAAGTCAAAGCATCAACGGAAAGTTATGCTATGTAATTCCGTTACAGCCAAAGAGTATGTTTAAATGGGAAAAAGAAAAAGGGAATCATGGATATTTCATCATTGACCGAAATACAGGGGAGACAACATTTGTTGAAGACAGCTTGAAATATACGACAGAAGCACCATTTGGTTCTATGGCACGTAGAAAGTTCCGGTCCTTTGACCGACATAGCGGAATTACCGATATCAGTCCGGAAGTAGATGATGAAGGAGTATTCCATTACGTAGCGACTACATATGATCAAAGCGTAGTAGGAGCCATTCCAAAAGTTACAGGCATTCTAGATATGAATGCACAAACAGGTGAGATTAAGAAATATGGATTAGAGGAGATTCCAGCGTATGTAGACCGTGTCTATCCAGAATCTTTCTTTGAAGACTATATTTCGTATTACGGAGAATATAAAAATGGATTTTTAAATACCTTATTTGGTCAAAAAGAAGTACAGGAAGCGACCGATGAACATGCGGTAGTCTATATTGACGGAGTATGTTATTACTATACGGGCTGGACATCTGCAGGAAAGCATGAATCGAGCAACGGTATTATTATGATGAACTCTAGAACAGGGGAAATCAAGCTTCATCAGACATACGGTATTTCAGAAGCAAAGGCGCAGGGAGTTGCCCAAGGTAAGGTGCAAGAAAAGAAATATACTGCGGGGTATCCACTGTTATTAAAAGTGGCAGGAGAAGAAACTTATTTCTCCATCATGCGTGACCAAAATCAGAACTTAGTAGGATATGCATTTGTATCTTATAAAGATTATACAAAGGTAGCAGTTGCGGATACGCTAAAGGAAGTGCAAAACCTGTATATCAAGGCGTTGGCGACAGGATCGACCTCCAATGTGTTTGAGGAATCTGCGTACAAACAGGCTGTTGGAAAAATTAGTGCAATTAGCAATGAAGTAGTCGAAGGAACAACAATGTATTATGTAAAGGTAGAGGGCAGCAGCCAGATCTATTCTTTCTATAGCAAGCTGGAGCCAAAAATCGTATTTGCCAAAGAGGGAGATACTATCCGAATCAAGTACATTCCAGTAGAAGCAGAGGTAATTGCTGCAACAAAAGTAGAATTAAACTAAGAGTAGTTGTAACAAAAGAATAAAAAAGAAGCAGGTACGAGAAAATCGTATCTGCTTCTTTTTTTAAATCGCCTAGCGGTCGATTGCTTTAAATGTTCCAGTTAATGTTTTGGAGCTATTATTTGTTTTGTCGATTACGCCTGTAATTTTATATTTATAAGTTTCACCGCGTTTTAATCCTTTTACATATACCGTTAATTCATCGTTATCTTTTTCTGTGATTCTAGTTGTATATGTTTTGGAATTGCTTGTATTTGTAATAACTACTTTTGGTTTTTTGTAGGATACGCGACGTCTGAAATCAAAGGATACTTCACGGTCTTCTGCATCATAGTCTACGTCTTTCACAAGATTAGCGGAGGATGCTTTTGGGATGCTGAAGTTTACTGTCAATGTACCGTATTTAGACGCATTCGATTTTTTAATACCATTAATGGTTACCGTATATTTATGTCCTGCTTTTAAGTTGGTAACATCGATATCTATTTCATCACGGTCATGATCTTCGATATATGCCTTATAGGATTTTCCTGAACTATCTTTTACCGTTGCTTTTGCATTGGATTTTAATTTGATGTTGGAAGAGAAGTCAAGGTCGATATCGTCATCCGCATCATCGTAATCATAGCTTACGGATTTTACAGGAATCTTGTCAGTACCCTTCGTTGTGGAAGTAAAGTTAGCTTTTGCTGCAAGCACAGAAGTTGATGTTGTTAATACGCCGATTGCTGCAACGGCAAGTAGTGATTTGAATTTCATAGTGATAATTCTCCTTTTTATTATAAAGTGTTCTTGTTTTTTTTAATTCCTACTCAGTATAAAACGCAAAGATTAAAACCACATTAAAAGAAAAAAGGAGAATATTGGATGAGAATTTTGGTAGTAGAAGATGAGAAAGACTTAAATGAAATCATAACGAAGCGGCTGCAAAAGGAGAAGTATACGGTGGACTCCTGTTATAACGGGAGAGATGCCTTGGATTATCTAGTTGCAGCAGACTATGATGTAGTGTTATTAGATGTGATGCTTCCAGAAATGAATGGGTTAGAAGTGGTGCGGAAAATGAGGGAAAAGCAGGATCCAACAAAAGTATTGCTGCTGACAGCGAAGGACAGTATTGAGGACCGGGTAAAGGGGTTAGATTGTGGGGCGGATGATTACTTAATCAAGCCATTTGCGTTTGAAGAGCTGCTCGCAAGAATTCGTGTCATGACAAGAAGGATGACGAATTCGGCAACGAATCTATATCAGGTGGCCAACCTTAGCGTGGATACGGAAAAGCATCTAGTAAAGCGGGGAGAGGAAGTGATTTCCTTATCGAGCAAGGAGTTTTCCTTATTAGAATATATGATTCGAAATCAGGGAGTCGTATTAAGCCGGGCAAAGATCGAACAGAGCCTATGGAATTTTGACTACGAGGGTGGTTCTAACGTGATTGATGTCTATATACGATATTTGAGAAAGAAGATCGATCAAGGATATGAGCCGAAACTCATCCATACCGTTCGTGGGGCAGGCTATGTATTAAGGGAAGAAAGCATATGAAACGAGTATCGATTATATGGAAAGTGACCCTTTGGTATACGGCATTTTTATGCCTGCTCGCATGCATGGTGGTAGCAGTTACGTATGTGGTAAGTGAACGGCTCATCAAAAGGGAGTCAAGGGGGCATTTGATTCGCATGGTGGACGAGGTCATAGAGGAACTAGAATATGACGACGGAGTAGTGGAGGCAGATGATGACATTGATTTTTTAGACCAGGGAGTCTATCTTTCTGTTTATGATGAACAAAACAGCTTCCTATTAGGCATGGTACCGAAAAATTATGATATTCATCAAACCTTCCCGACTGAGACGGTTCAGAAGATTATGATTTCAAATCAGCAGTGGTATGTATATGAAAAGCATACGTTCCTAGAGGAGTATGGAATCGTAAGAGTCCGTGGCATGGTGAGTGCGATGGGAGGAGGAAATCCTTTTATCATTACGAGAGTGCTTGTTATCTTATCCCCGATTTTATTATTCGTTGCAACTTTTGGAGGCTATGTGCTGACAAAACAGGCATTTCGTCCGGTGAATGAGATGCGCAGGACCGTGGAACAGATTAGTAGTGGAAAGGATTTGACAAGGCGGGTAAATCTAGGAGAGGGAGAGGACGAAATCTATCAATTAGGAAAGACCTTTAACCAGATGTTTGAACGTCTAGAAAAGGCCTTTCATAGGGAGCGGCAGTTTACTTCCGACGTTTCCCATGAACTTCGTACTCCGATCAGCGTCATCTTGTCTCAGTGTGAATATGCCCTAGAACAGGAAGATGAAGTGGAGACAGCCGCAGCATTAAAAAGCATTTATCATCAGACGAAGCGAATGTCGCAAATGGTTTCCCAGCTGTTGCTTCTATCTAGAAGCGATCAGGGAGTGGTTGCACTTTCGCTAGAGGAGGTAATGCTTAGTGAACTGCTAGAGGTAATCGCAGAGGATGCCGAAGAGCGTGCAAAAGGAAAACGGATTAAGATTATTACAGAAATCGAGCAGGAAATCGTGATACGAGGGGATGAGACGATGCTCGTTCGTTTCTTTGTCAACTTGATCCAGAATGCAATTAGTTATGGAAAGGAAGATGGCTGGATAAGGGTTTCCTTAAAGAGGCAAGGAGAACGCGTGATAGGAAGTGTAGCGGATAACGGCATAGGAATTGCAAAAGAGCAGCAGGAAAAGGTATGGCAACGGTTTTATCAAGTGGATCCTTCAAGGACCAAGAAGGAGGAAGGCAATAGTGGACTTGGCTTATCCATGGTGCAGTGGATCGCGGCAGCCCATGAGGGAGAAGTATCGCTAGAAAGTGAGTTAGGGAAAGGATCCATATTTTCTTTCTGGTTTCCTGTGGAAGGGCCGAAACAAAAATAGGCGCTCTGTCTTAGAGTGGCAGAGCGCCTGTTTTTAGGCTTAGTCAGGGGAACGGTTATGCTTTCTTACAGTAGACCTGGATGGCTTTTGCTAGGAAGGCAGCAGTCCCTTCCCCGTTCTTATCGATGTTCTTTTGAAAACGTTCATCATTCACATACATAAGGGAAAGCCCGTAAAGGATCTCGTCGGTACAAGTATAGTATGACTTGGTGATATGGTCTTGCCACAGCTTTACTTGTGCCTGCACGTCAGGATGGTCCGGAGAGAGCGCGCGAAGCTCGCTAAATCCTTTTAGGATTTCATTGGTCTTCCCATTGATTTCTGCCCAGTTCTCTTTTCCATAGTTCTTTGATTTTTCTGCATATTCAGCATAGGAAGAAGTATCACCCCAGCGTTCCCTTACTTCCTTTGCATACTGGTCTTTGTATTCATTGATTTCACGATCGTCAAATGCTTCAAATTTCATAGAATCTCCTCCATTCATAGTTTCAGTTACAAGCGCGATGATTCGATTCAATCGGTCGCGCTTTAAGGTCAGCAGATGTTTCTGACGAGCCAATGCTTCCTTCTTGTCATAATTCGGATTGGCCATCAATTCTTTGATTTCGGCTAATGAGAAATCCAATTCACGAAAGAAAAGAATCTGTTGCAAGATCTCGACGTCTTCCTTTGTATATTCCCGGTACTGGTTCCATTGATTTTTCTTGGGTTGTAGCAGTCCAATCTTATCATAGTACTGGAGGGTTCGTACGGTAATCCCTGTCAGTTTTGCCACTTCGTTTGTTTTCATAGTGAGACGCCTTTCTATTGTTCTCTTTTGACTAAGTTCATTCTATACTATTACGTTA
>CALZJY010000161.1 GCA_945787925.1 uncultured Anaerosporobacter sp.
TATGTATATACGGAAACTAGCCTAGGTTGAACCTAAGAAGCATAAAGTTTCTATGCTTTTTATTATTAGAGTAAACTGTGCACAAAAAAGACCGCAACTGCTGTACTTGCTCCTACAATTTTATTCATACTCCCCCTCCTCTATCCTGCGTATGGAAGTCCTTCAAATACGTCCCAACCATTTACTACTTTTCCATCGATCAAAAAGTCTGTCGGCGTAATTTCTAGATATCCTCTTTGGCCTTTGGAATTTTCAACATATAGCCAGCGATTGTTTATGACTTTCAATGTTTTTCCTGACTGGCCTTTTGCGAATCCTATTTTCTGCTTGCTGTTACGGTCCATCGATGCATACATCTTCACATTCTGCAGCGCTCTGATTTGATATTCGAATGGATGCTCTTCCTGGAATTGATCCTTTTCTTCTATACGATACCTTCCTGAAACCTCGACGTCTGAATTCTCATTTTCCACTAGCTCGACCAAAGAAGTCTTCCACTCCCCAAGTGGTCCGCCTGGCTGATTGATGCGGAAGCTTCCATCACTCTTTGGATTGATTAACTCTACATTCTCAGCAACCGTTCCTACCTTTACCAAGGCACCATTTTCATAGTTGTAGATTTGCGTCTTACAATCGTCACTTCCATATTCTGATGTAAACATGATTTGTACCGAATCCTTCTCCTTCGTAAGCACGGCTGCCCGCACTTGGATTCCTTCCTCATGATCTACCTCGCCCTTGATGACCTGCTCACCAAGTTTGATCGTATATGGTTTATGAGAGAATTCCGAGCTCTTTGTCTCTACGTAAATCGCTTCCTTCGTACCATCTAGATCCAAATCGATATAGTTGGTCCCTTCTTTTAGCTCATAAACTTTGCCACCCTTTAAATCTTCTAGAAATTCATTCGTTACGACTGGTTTTTGCGTCGTCACTACCGTAGTATGTTTTTCTCTTTTTACTCCTGTATGCATTGTTGTACCTACCATGATTGCTAATCCAGCTGCGGCAGCTACACTTGTTCCAATGAATCTTTTCATTTTGTTTTCCCTCCTATGTTCTAACGAAATGCTCGTATGCATTTCTTCTTCTCCCTCATTCAAATGCTCCTCTAGGCCCTCTCCTAGAAGTTCTCTCATTAACAATTCTTCGGCCCTCCTCGATGTTTCCTGAGGTACTTCAACCTTATCAAGCATTTGCATTATTCTGCGTTCCATGTGAATTCCTCCTTTTCTAAAACATCCTTTAACTGCTTCCTCGCTCGGAAGAGATACGTTCGAATCGTATTTTGATTTTTCCCCATAAGATTTGCCACTTCTACTAAGGAATATTCTTGGTAATAATACAGATACACCACTTGGTTCTTACAATACACTAGCGCTAGCCTATATACTGCATTCTTATTTCTCTCTACCAATTGATGAATGCTTTTTTTATCATATGTTGTATTTTCCACTCTATCACCTCCTCGCCTATAATACGCTTGTGAAATAGCAATCGTTTCAACCTTTTTAAAAAATTTTTATTTTTTTGCATGACCTTGACTCGTTGTTCGCGTAAATAAAAATAGGGTCTCCTTTCTAGGAAACCCTATTTTTCTATTTTTCCACTGATTCCTGCTTAATAAAATAACGATCGATAAAGGACAAATACCCTCTCTTTATGACTTCGTTCTCATGCTCTACATACCAGTCATACGATTCCTTCAATCCTTCTTTTAAGTCTTTTAAATTCCCAAGCAACTTCTTTTGTTTCGTAACATCTAACGCATAGGCATATTCATGGAATGGGAAAAACTCTCTCTGGTTTTTATACTCTGTCACATAGACTTCTTCTAACGGAGCACCTACCACCTCATAGCAAAGACGGACGAACGTCTTGATGTCCACTACCTCTTCATTTCCCACATTCATAATATGGTCTTTCGGATGTACCTCCATGATTTTCTGCATCATGCGGCATAAGTCTTCTACATGGAAGAACTGCAATGGCATGCTGCCGTCGTTTGGAAGATAGAATGGACGTCCACTCCTTGCACAGTCGAATACGAATGGCTCACGGTATAAATTCTGCATCGGCCCATATAGATATGGGGGACGCAGAATATACGCTTCTGGCACTTGAGAAAGAAGGTACTCTTCTGCCCCAATCTTATCCATGCCATAGGCTCCCCAAATCTGGTTCCTTCCTACTGGCTGTTCCTCTATAAATGGTTGTTGCAATGTCTCTGGATACACTGCACTCGAACTAATAAATATGTAATCATCAAAACTGTCTACGTGATCTAACAGATCCTTAATATCCTTTTCGTCATATGCCGTAACATCCAATACGGCGTCAAAATGAATTCCTTTCAGACAATCCCCAATCTTATGGCGGTCTTCACAGATTACGGTAACTCCTTCTACCTGTGGGTGCGTTCCACGATTCAACACATATACCTTATATCCTTGCTCTACAAACCAAGTCGCCACAAAACGGCTGACAAATGCAGTCCCCCCAGTAACTAACACTGATTTCATATTGCTTCCTCCTATTGTAACTTCAACATCCATTCTAACAGTTGCTTCTTTCTTCCTTTATCAGCTCCAAGGCCTTCTCAAATGGAATGCACTTGGCATATCTTCTATTCCACATCATTTCGTTATAGTAACGGTAGGTCTCTTCTCCGGATAGGAATTCGTTATCTACCGTCGTATTGCAGTATGCTGGAACGATAATTTCTAATCCATGTTCAAATCCACCTTTTATCGTTGCATCGATACAGTACTCCGTCTGTGCTCCCGCAATCATCACCTTGTTCTCGCCCTTCTCCTTTAGATACGATAACAGGCCGCTTTCTTTAAATGCACTATTTACATGTTTATCAAAAATACGCTCTCCTGGAAGTGGAGAAAATGCTTCAAAGATTTCAAATCCTTCTACACCCTTGGTTAGCTCATATCCATCGTCATGACGTACGAAGACAACTTCCATTCCGTTCTCTCTTGCCGTCTGTAACAGTTTCTTGCAATGATCCACAAACGTGTGATATGCATATAGCTCCTTTACGATAACCATTTCTTGTACATCTACAATTGCTAGTATCATATTGGCTCCTCCTATGTATCTTTTGATTTCTATTGCATCATTTCCTTTTCCCTTATAAAATACCATGAATCTTCCCATTAATCAAAGAAGAAACCAATTGTATTGAAACAAAAACAAACTATCCTGCGATTGCACAAAAAATGATTGGGATCACCAGTGCCGGCAGCATATTCATCGTCTTACAGTCTTTGATTTTTAAGATGGAAAGCCCCGAACTGGCAATCAGGAATCCGCCCACCGTAGAAAGCTCTACCATCATGGAAGTAGTCATAAAGTTGCCAAGCACCATGGCTAATAGATAAATGGCTCCCTGCCAAAGTAATAAGACTCCTGCTGCCCATGCCATCCCAATGCCATAGGTAGACGCTAATACCATGGAGGTTACAAAGTCTAACGTCGCATTGGTAAACAGGTAGGTATGGTCTCCATATAACGCGCTTTGAATCGGTCCTAAGATGGATAAGGTTCCGATACAGAATAAAAGGATTCCTGTAGAAAGTCCTTCCGCAAGGTTTCCTCCTGAAAAGCGCCCCGTGAGTTTCTCGAACCTTCCTTCTAGATCAATGATATTGCCGATTAGGCTGCCTGCTGCCAGACTCACGATGAATAATACAGGATAGGTGCTCTTTGGCATGTTCTGTACGATGGCGTTGATTCCAAGTCCAGTCGCCGCCAGTCCCATTGCAGTAAATAACGCCTCTTGATGAGACGACTTGATTCCTTTCTTTACAACGCTTCCGATTAGGCTGCCCGCCAAGATGAGTGTGGCATTTACAATTGTTCCAATCATGTGTCATCCTCCTTGTCTCTTTGTTCTGTCATCTCCCCTATAATACAAACATGAAAGCTAATAACACATAGGCTTTCTTAATATCCCGATTGACGAGCAAATATACTACCCCGAATAAGAATCCACTCACTGCCGAAAGCAGTCCAATACTTACGCTTCCCTTGGTTGCAATATGTACGATTCCCCAAGTAAGTGCTACGACGATTCCACCATACGGAACGTTCTCCCGTTTGAACCATCGCTCCAATGCCTTCTGACCAAATACGATGATTAATAGAAACAGCATTGTCTCAAACAGATAATACACATACTGGAACACAAACTTTAGTGGACCATTGGCCTTCCACTCATGGATTACCTTGCTTCCATTCCAGTCCCAATAGGACATTGCCAATGTAAACACCATGGTTGCAATTACAGCTCCCCATTGCCATGCCTTCATCGTCCCTGCCTTCTCAAATAAGTCAAATCCATAATCTTTCTTTGCCTGATGGTAAATCCATATAGCGACCACCGTCCACACGGCACATGTAAGAATCCAGTGGAGAATGTTCTGCCACGTGTTCCATTGCTTCATTGGGCCACCATAAAGGAGTGGTTCAATTCCAGAAGCCAGCACTAGTTCTAGCCCCAATCCTCCAAATGCATAGAGTGCCAGACAAAAGAATTCCCATCCTGTTGCTATTTTCTTTTCCTGCATGTTATATCTCCTTATTTCCTTTTTTTCTTCTATTATACCATCCCTATTTACCTATGTAGTGTCCCCTTCTTTTATTTTCTCTGTTGATTATATAGTTTGCACAATTCAGCCTTTAATCCTTTCAGCCAATCCGTGATATTTTTAGCTCCATTTTGATATTTCTTTCCCTTGTCCTGTGCAATAATTACAAAAAGGAAATGAGAAAGGAGTGTTCTTATGACACATTTCAGTCTGAAAAAAATTTGTTCTACTATGCTTTTAGGTATTTCGCTCCCCATGCTATCAGGAGGTGGACAAGCACAAGCCGCATTCCAAGGTTCCCATATGGGATTTGACCTGAACTGGCATGAGAGTTCCAAATTCAACATTGCAGATGGTTGGAGCAATGGCGACATGTTCCAAACCTGTACATGGCGTGCCTCCAATGTAAACTTCAACGGCAATACCATGAAGCTATCCATTACCAATGATCCAATGCATGCTACCCCATATGCTGGTGGCGAATATCGAACAAATGACAAATTTGGATATGGTACATATCGAGTACGAATGAAGCCAATCAAAAATGATGGCGTTGTCTCCTCCTTTTTCACTTACACAGGTCCATCTGACGGAACTCGCTGGGATGAAATCGACATTGAATTCTTAGGAAAGAATACGACCCAGGTACAGTTTAACTACTATACTAACGGCGTTGGCAATCACGAATATGTATACAACCTAGGATTTGATGCAGCCTATTCCTTCCATACCTACGGGTTCAAATGGGAGCCTGGCCGAATCACTTGGCTTGTAGATGAAAAACCTGTATACACTGCAACGAACAACATCAGTCGGTCATTTTTTGCGGACAGTTCATACATGCTATCCTTTTCTGTTCT
>CALZJY010000162.1 GCA_945787925.1 uncultured Anaerosporobacter sp.
AAAAACTCTCCGAGGGATGCGCACTCCGCTTACGCTACGGCGCGACAAAGTGATATGGCCCTGAGAAAAAAAGATGTGCAAAGCCTAGAGTGGCGAAGCCACTTTGTTCTTTATACGAGATTGGTTTATAATTCCTTGTAAACGAAAAGTCTCGGCGTATCAACCGAAGAAAAGGGTGAGAAGCGAAAGCCAAGGGCTGTCCTGTGTTTTTGATTCATAAGGATTGGACATAATATGAGATAAATGTTTGATTTATCAGGTCTTTTCTGCTTTGCAGGAAGACGCTTCATAAATAATCATGGCAAAGGAGAGTTAGTATGTACGAAAAAGTATCTACAAATATGAATTTCGTCGACAGAGAAAAAGAAGTTCTAAAGTTTTGGAACGACAACGAAATCTTTAAAAAGAGTATTGATTCCAGAAAAGAAGGAGAAACCTACACCTTTTATGACGGCCCTCCTACTGCAAACGGAAAGCCACATATCGGCCACGTTTTAACACGTGTTATCAAGGATATGATTCCAAGATACCGTACTATGAAGGGTTACATGGTACCAAGAAAAGCAGGTTGGGATACTCACGGTCTTCCAGTTGAGCTTGAAGTAGAAAAATTATTAGAATTAAACGGCAAGGACCAGATTGAACAGTACGGTTTAGAGCCATTTATCGATAAATGTAAGGAAAGCGTATGGAAATACAAAGGAATGTGGGAAGACTTCTCCGGCACCGTTGGTTTCTGGGCTGATATGGAACACCCATATGTCACATACGACAATAACTTCATTGAATCCGAATGGTGGGCATTAAAGAAGATCTTTGACAGAGGCTTATTATACAAAGGTTATAAGATCGTTCCTTACTGTCCAAGATGTGGAACACCTTTAGCATCTCATGAAGTAGCACAGGGCTATAAGGATGTAAAGGAAAAATCCGCAATCGCTAAATTCCGCGTAAAAGGCACTGAAAATGAATATATCTTAGCATGGACAACAACACCTTGGACACTTCCTTCTAACGTTGCACTTTGTGTAAACCCAGACGAAACTTATGTTAAGGCAGAAGTTCAGGTTAATGCAAAAGGTGATGTGATTAAAGCAGCTAAAGAAGGCGAAGAAGCAACGGAAGCAAACACACCAGTAGGAACCGAATACTATATCTTAGCAGAAGCGCTTCTTAAGGTAATCGAAGGCGACTATAAGATCGTAGAAAAATACACTGGTAAAGACTTAGAGTACAAAGAATATGATCCATTATTCGACTACGCAATGAACAATGCAGACGGAACTAAAAATCCAAATGCAAACAGAGATAACATCAACGGCAAGAAGGCATTCTATGTGACATGTGATTCTTACGTAACATTAACTGATGGTACTGGTGTTGTTCATATTGCTCCTGCATTCGGTGAAGACGATGCGAACGTTGGCCGTAACTACGACCTTCCATTTGTACAGTTAGTAGATGAAAAAGGTCAGATGAAACCAGAAGTAACTGATTTCGCAGGTGAATTCTGCAAGTCAAGTGATGAAGGCGTAATGCGTTTATTAAAGGCGAACGGAAACCTGTTCAAAGTATTAAAATACGAACACAGCTACCCATTCTGCTGGAGATGTGATACACCACTTCTTTACTATGCAAGAGAATCCTGGTTTATCAAGATGACAGCTGTTAAGGAAGACTTAATCCGCAACAACAATACAATTAACTGGATTCCAGAAACAATCGGTACTGGTCGTTTTGGAAACTGGCTTGAAAATGTATCCGACTGGGGTATCAGCCGTAACCGTTACTGGGGAACACCACTTAACGTTTGGACTTGTGAATGTGGCAAGGTCCATGCAATCGGATCCATCGAAGAATTAAAATCCATGTCCGATAACTGCCCAGATAATATCGAGCTTCACCGCCCATATATCGATGCGGTAACCATCAAGTGTCCAGACTGTGGTAAGGAAATGCACCGTGTTCCAGAAGTAATCGACTGCTGGTTCGATTCCGGTTCTATGCCATTTGCACAGCATCATTATCCATTTGAAAATAAAGATTTATTTGAACAGCAGTTCCCAGCTGATTTCATTTCCGAAGCGGTTGACCAGACAAGAGGATGGTTCTACTCCTTACTTGCAATCTCAACCTTAATCTTCAACAAGGCTCCTTATAAGAATGTTATCGTATTAGGACATGTTCAGGATGAAAATGGCCAGAAGATGAGTAAGAGTAAAGGAAATGCGGTAGATCCATTTGATGCATTACAGCAGTATGGCGCAGATGCAATCCGCTGGTATTTCTATATCAACTCCGCTCCATGGTTACCAAACCGTTTCCACGGAAAGGCAGTAGTAGAAGGTCAGCGTAAGTTCTTAGGTACTTTATGGAATACCTACGCATTCTTCGTATTATACGCAAATATCGATAACTTCGATGCGACAAAATACACATTAGATTACGATAAGCTTTCTGTTATGGATAAGTGGTTATTATCTAAGTTAAATACGGTTGTAAAGACGGTTGATGAAAACTTAGCAAACTACAAAATCCCTGAAACAGCAAGAGCATTACAGGACTTCGTAGATGAAATGAGTAACTGGTATGTACGTCGTGGCCGTGAAAGATTCTGGGCTAAGGGAATGGAACAGGATAAGATCAATGCTTACATGACTCTTTACACAGCTTTAGTTACAATCGCAAAAGCAAGTGCTCCAATGATTCCATTTATGGCAGAAGACATCTACCGTAACTTAGTATGCTCCATCGATAAGACTGCTCCAGAAAGCGTTCATTTATGTGACTTCCCAGTTGTAAATGAAGCTCATATCAACAAGCAGTTAGAAAAAGACATGGAAGCTGTACTTGATATCGTAGTTCTTGGCCGTGCATGCAGAAACGCATCCAACATCAAGCAGAGACAGCCAATCGCTAACATGTATGTAAAAGCTGACTTAACTTATACAGATGCGAACGGTAACAACGTAGAAGGCATGTCTGATTTCTACAAAGAAATCATCGAAGACGAATTAAATGTGAAGAAAGTATCCTTTACATCTGACGTTCGTAACTTCACATCCTACACATTTAAGCCACAGCTTAAGACATTAGGACGTCGTTTCGGTTCTAAGTTAAATGCCCTTAAGGAAGTATTAGCAAACTTAAATGGCAATGCAGCAATGGATGAGTTAAACGAAAAAGGCACATTAACCATCACATTAGACGGTGTAAACGAAGTATTAGAAAAAGACGACTTATTAATCGATGCAGCACAGACAGAAGGCTATGTATCTGACTCTGATTATGGCATCACAGTTGTTCTTGATACAAACTTAACACCTGAATTAATTGAAGAAGGCTTCGTACGTGAAGTGATCAGCAAGGTTCAGACAATGCGTAAGGACGCAGGCTTTGAAGTTATGGATCACATCACCGTTTATGCTTCTGGCAATGCGAAGTTAGAAGAGATCATCACAAAGAACGCAGAGGAAATTAAATCTGTCGTACTTGCCGATGAAATCAAATTTGACTCCCTCTCCGGTTTCACTAAGTCTTGGAACCTAAACGGAGAAGACATCGATCTTGGCGTAGAGAAACGCTAGGATTCGGGGGAGGTCGCAAAAAGACCTGGTCGTGAGCCAGCAATCGATGGTCCGATGTTCGGACGCGAGAGCGGACAGTGAGGGGCAGGATCCTCGCCTATCAGACAGAACAAACCTCTGTCTGCTATGCAAGGATTCTGCCCCTCACTGTTCGTCTCGAGCCGGACATCCGGACCATCGATTACTGTCTCACAACCAGGTCTTTTTGCGACCTCACAATGCGTTTCCAAAAGCGAAACGCATTGTGAAAAGACACTAGTAAGTGGCAATCAAAAAGGAAAAATATAGATTGTAGTTTTTATGAGGTTGCGATATGCTGTAGGTATAGATAAATCGGAATTTACAGGAGGCATTACGATGGCATTATTATATTTATAAAATTGGGGATTCCTTATTAACGAGTTTTCAAGAATACGGAGGAAATAATATAATGGAATTTTCAATAAAAGAATATAGTAAATATAATGAAAGCGAAATATTAAATCTTTATCAGAGTGTAGGGTGGATAAATTATACAAATAATCCTAATATGTTGAAAAATGCTTATACAAATTCATTAAAGATACTTGCTGCATATGAGAATGAAAAATTACTTGGAATTATAAGAGTTGTCGGAGATGGTTATTCTATTGTTTTCATTCAAGATATTATAGTTTTACCAGAATATCAGAGTCATGGAATTGGTACAGCATTACTTAAGAAAATACTTGAAATATACCAGAATGTTTATCAGAAATCCTTGCTTACTGATAATACGGATAAAACAATTCAATTCTATAAATCAGTAGGATTTGAAATGGATACAGATATTGAATGTAGAGTTTTTACAAAAATGTTTTGAATTTTCAAAAATAAGCTATATAGACAACTTCTAATTTGTAGAGTAGTTGAACACGTTAAGACAGGTGCTAGGGACAATGATTCCTAGCACCTGTCTTTTTATCTGAAACGTCCTGAGTACATACTTGATAGCCTCCATAAACTTTGCCACAACTTCGTATCGGCATAGCCCATTTTTGATGCATTCAAAAGTAGCTAGATCTAATGCCTTCAGAAGCGTCAGGAGACTTGGAAATACCCTTCTTCTTTCTTCATCTTCACTTAATCCCTCCCCATCTCCCGTATCTCACCCCAGATGTTCGTACCGCCTCACCGTCTCCCCACGTCCTCCGCCCCACGCTAGTGTGTGCGGATCACAGCGCGTTTCTTTGAAACGCGCTGTGATCTCGGACGTCACCCCGGCACCGCGGACGGCAGGCAATATGGTTTTGGATGTCCGGCTCGAGACGAACAGTGGCGGGGGAAGTCCTTGAATAGCAGACAGTGGTTTTGTGTCTGATAGGCAAGGACTTCCCATGTCACTGTCCGCTCTCGCGTCCGAACATCAAAACCATATTGCCTGCCGTCCGCGGTGCCGGGGTGACGTCCGAGGCCCCCAAAGGAATGTTTTTTGGGAATATGCGCATGCTAGGGGAAAAGGAGGTGTTTGGAAAGGTGAAAGGGTCAGTTTGGACAGAAGGGGTGGCTTTAAAGAAATTTTCAAGGCTTGTCGGAGAAGTAAATGCCGATGTGGCGGTGATTGGAGCCGGAATGGCAGGCATCTTAACGGCTTATAAGTTAATGAAAGACGGAAAGAATGTAGTGATTGTGGAAGCGGATCGGGTCATGAGCGGACAGAGTGAGAAGACAACGGCTAAGATCACCATTCAGCATGGAGTCATTTATAACAAGCTTATTGAGAAGGTATCAAAGGCAGAGGCCATGCAGTATGCGAAAGCGAATATGGAAGCAGTCGAGGAGTATGAAAGCATTGTAAGGAAAGAGGAGATTGACTGCGATTTTATTCGGTGCCC
>CALZJY010000163.1 GCA_945787925.1 uncultured Anaerosporobacter sp.
AACACAAGACCAGACTGTAGACAACCAGAAACTACAGATAGAGAAGGCTGCCTTAACATCGCTCCATTCGCCAGTCCCATCTTTTGTTCCATGCCGATTGCAGCATTCGCTCCCATTACGGGACTCGATGGCATTGGCGTCACCACAGGCTGTGGCTGCACCTTTTGCATACCTGGCTCCTTTCCCATGTTGCATTGCTTTCTTCCTTCTTTGATAAACGTTAATACTTCTAGAATCGTCGTATGGTCATCCCGAATCATACGAAAGACTTCATAAATCATCGCTACTGCCTGTTGGTCTGAATACTCCACATGG
Source organism: uncultured Anaerosporobacter sp. (assembly GCA_945787925.1). Classification (GTDB taxonomy): domain Bacteria; phylum Bacillota; class Clostridia; order Lachnospirales; family Lachnospiraceae; genus KM106-2. The sequence goes on from CALZJY010000163.1 coordinate 316, forward strand.
TTTAACACATACTCCGTAAAGTCTGCAAGCTGCTTGTTAATATCTAGTCTTAACTCTGGACAATACAATAACTGATAGCCCTCTGAGGCTTTCGAATACTGCACAAGCTCTTTTGTTACTAAGAAACAATTCTTATCTAAGAAATAATCCTCTGCTCCTAATAAAGTGCGAATCACATCTTCATATAACTTCTGAATTTCTGCCTTTCTAAACTTCTTTCCTTCAAATCTTACAGCCACTGACTGCATTCCCGTGACATCATACGTGTATGTCGTACTATCATTGACCTTTCCCCTTACGCAGGCAATCACTCCCGGAATCGCATTCTCCCGAATCATCCGGTAACGAAACTCGTCCATCTGCGCTACCTTCTCTAACTTAATGCAAACCTCTGTCTTCGATACTCCTTTATTTATTTCAACATCCATTGTTCTCTCCCCTTACCTGAGTGCTTGCTCCATCTTTGAAAAAACCTTTGTAACCGCATCCATCGCCTTCGTGCCAGATACCGCGTCCAAAGAAACACTTACTGCTCTCGCATATTCAGAAGGATCATAAATTCCTCCTTCTACTTCATAACGGCTCTTCTGAAATCCGCTTACATACCGAAGCACCTGCACCCATGAAATCTGGCTCTTCGTAGTTACTACGAGATGTACGCGGTCTCTCTTTTTCTGGACCTCGATACTTGCAATCTTGCTTACCATCAATCTCTGTTCTAACGTGTTCTTTATGTACTTCTTCATACAGCCAACCTCAGACTCATAAGCGGAAGTATATTTATCTAATAATCCCTTTTCCGTCATCTTATCATAAAAGATCACGCCACTCTCATAATTGGTCGGCTGCTTTACCGACTGATTGAGCCGCTCACATGCCTGATTCATCGTACAGACAATCAGCGTATCATCATGCAGATACATTCCAAAGAATACAAATGCCGTTATGATAAATACGATGACCGGTACGACAAACACGGCTTCTACCGTAATGCTTCCATTTAGCCTCCTTAGACCTGCCACGACAGAATCACCCCCACATATCCGAGTAGTAAGAATGGCACGAATGGAATCCTTGTCTTTTTCCCTACTCGCTTCATCATAAGCAGCACGGCACATACTACCGAGGTCACAAACAATGCGTAAAATACGACCAATGCCGTCTGATAGATTCCCATTCCCATCCCGATCATAAGAATGAGCAGCGCATCTCCGATTCCAAGCGCTTCCTTGCTCCATTTACTGACTGCTACTAAGACGGCTCCTAGTGTCATTCCAATCAGACAAGCACTGATTCCCATATCCTTTCCCACCATGTTGGCAATAAGGATGGCTGCCATCCCTGCTAAAATCCACGCTAGCGGAACCCTTTTCTCTTTCACATCATAATAAGAGCATCCCAGTAACACTGTCACGATGATCGCACTCTTTATCCATACCATATCCATATCCTCTCCTTCTCTCTATCCACACTTTGAGCAGGCTCCTCGTGAACCCACCTCGCTTTTCTTAACCCTCGTCACATCCCGCTCGATCTTATTGCACGAAGCACTCGAATGATATCTCGTTCCATACTCTGTAATATAGTACGTTCCGCTCCCTGCCTTTTTTCCTGCCATACACGACTCGCATGGATAATACTTTGCTCCGCCTTGATTACGGCTTTTTGCAATCTGTGACCCACTAACTTTCGAAAGCCTTACTTTTAAATATGTACAGCTCGCACTCTTATGATATTTCGTTCCGGTCCTTGTGATATAGACATATTCATCCTCTTCCTTCTCTTTCTTTCCATCGCTAGTCCCATCAACCTGTCCCTCTAACAAGGATTGTCCCACGAAGGCTCTTGAACGCACCCTTTGCACGACTCGAAATGGCTTTACTTCTACAAATAGAACTGGAATCTTTACCAGATAGCTCGCTACTACTTCGATTTCCTTTCCTTGTTTCATAAAGCTAGAATCTAGAAACAGCACTCCTTCGATTCCGCCTACGATGCATCCATCATTCGTTTCCTTTCCCATATATTCTAAGAACTTGGTACGAAACAACGTTCCATCTAACAATCCCTTCACTGCCTTTTTCGCAGCCGTGCTCTCCTTTGCTTGTACCTCGGTTCCACTTGCTTTCTTTAACTGCTCATACACATACCCATATTGGGATGCATCTTTCGATACCCTCGTAATGCTTTCTTGGATCTTTTCCTGCAAGGTAAACAGTTGAAAGAAAAACAAGAATGCGGCTACGACGAAGATAAAGATTGGCATCATAAAGGTTGCTTCCACCGTAATCGATGCCGTTACTTTCCTGCCCCTCATCTTGATTCCTCCTTTCCCTACGCAGTCCCTGAGGCGCCATAAGACATCCATCCTCCTTGTTTCATGCTTTTCTGGGGCAACAGATTGCTTGAAGAGAGAACTTCTTTTTATCGTGGCATATTGTTTTCTCGAGAATGGACATCTTACCCCGCCTCAGGAAACTGAGGCTAATACGAATATTCGGTACTCACATGGAACGTGACATCCGCCCCATCGTATCCAGCAAATGCCTTTACAAACGGAATATTTAAAAACTTTCCTGGCATGGACACGTCCATCGATACCTTTGCTCCGAAGATGCCATGTGCCATGGAAAACTGAGGATCATATCGTAACTGCAGATTTGCTTGAATTAAATCCATCATACGGTAACTTAGCGTGTCCTGTGGTACCATCAGCAAATAAATCCTTACATAGTCCCCATAACTTACTGACGTGATTCCTTTCTTTCCTTGCCCGTATGCTTTTGCCTTTTTCTGAATGATCTGCTTATTGATCGTAAACAGCTCTTCGAACTTTACTTGAAATTCATTCGCCCGTTTCATAAACGGAACTTCCCCGCCATCTAGCAGCACCCGGCATTCGACGAATCCTTCTTCAAATGCCCAAACGATCAAGATTACCTGCTGCATCACTGCAATGAGGGGCGCAAATCCAGTAAATCCTACTAGCGCCGTCGCTGTCGCCTTGGCCTTGGCCCGACATTTGGCATCGGTCAATAAGGACAGATAGTTTACTGCCGTGCGCATAAACAACGTTCGTACGATCACGCTCTTTACATTGTCTAAATCATTCTTCGCTCCTATTACTAAATACTCCTGCTCATATTGGAGCTTAGTCTCCTTCTCCGTCACGTTCTCTTGTGATTCCTCTTTCTTTTCCTCTTTGTTCTCTTTCTTAAGAGACACTCCAGATGGTTTCTTTTCTGGCTGCTTTTCTGACTGTTCCGCCGGCTTCTTACCGCTCGATATATTCTTAAAATTCGTAACTCCATATTCGTTGACTAAGAGCTTTCTTAAAAACGGATTGGCATTCCCGCTATGTAACGTCATGTTCTTGCACTGTTCTTCATACTCCTTTAGGTTCTCACTAATTCCAATGCCTTCTTTCACATTTGACTCGCTAATCTTCTGTGCAAATTGCCCATTCTTCTCTTCCTCTTCATCCCCAGACACGTTCGAAGACGCTCCCGCACTAGTTGCCAAGCTGCTTGTGGATAAGGATGCTTTGGAAAGGCTATTCGGATCGTCTACTATGAGTCCTAACAATCCCGTCTTAATCAAATCGCCAAAGGACGACATCGGGCTATCTACCTTTTCCTCAATCTGCAACGTACTATAATCAAATCGCAGTTCCTTAATGGAATAGCCTTCATACTCCGCTAATAGTCCATCGATTTCCTTTTCGTATGCTTCAAAGTCTTGCTCGCTTATCGTTGCGCCTGCTCTTGTAACACGGCTCGTACTCTCAAGGATCTTCTTGTTCTTTTCTAACGTCTCTGACATCTTCAGAATATTTCCCACCATGGACTTGTCGTTTCCTTCCTCATCGAAGTTCTCAATATAGTCTTTCGTACTCGAATACTCCTCTTCTAGTCCATGATAGGTATCCTCTGGTATCCTTCCTCGATACTGTGCGAGGGTGTCTTCAAATCCTCGGACCATTGGAATGCTCTGATCCTTTGCCTTTTGCACCTCCTTTACGCATTGGATGGCATTTACCGTATGCTTATGCACCTTGTCTGCCTGAGCGCCTAGCTCCGTGCTGCTCTTCCTTATCCTCTTAAGCAGCGGTGCAAGCTTTCTTTTGTTTTCCTTTTGCGCATTCTCTTTTTCTTTCCGCTTTTCTTTTAACTCCTTTAACTTCTCTTCCTCTTTCTTCGTTTCCTCTTCCTGTCTAAGCATTTCCTCTTCCGAAGAGACTGGCTGCAGCAGCCTCTTTGCTTCCCGTTCTTCCTTTGCCTTCTCCATCGATGCGATCTGCTCCTCTAGTTCTTTGATTGCCTTTGCATCCTCTTCCATAGAAATCGTGCTCTCCTGGTATTCCTGCATTGCTTCCTTGATTTTCGTAAGCTCCTTCACAGGATTCCTATACTTGTCCTTTAAGGAATCCCAAATCACATTGTGCCGAATCGTCGACGCCACGGAACCTAAGCTTCCCGTATAAAACTGTTTTGCAAAGCTATCCTGTGTCTTCACCGTATAATCATCCTTCACTACCAAGGCATTGTTCTTAAACGTGATTCCTTCCACTTCCTCCATCAAGGACATGACTGCGGCATCTACCTTGCTCACTGCCTCTTGTGCTTCATTTTTCTTCCGGACCACCTCCATGGTTTCTCCAGACTGCTTCGTAAGCTTTAGCTTTTCTAACAGACCTTCTACGGCATTTCCTGCAACTGCATACTTCATATACTGCGCTACTTGGTCTTGAAAAATCTTTGCATCATAATCCGTCAGTGCCGTCATCCCCTCGATCTTGCAGTTCTTCATCGTAAGGCTTAATAAATCCGTGCTGTCTAGCTTCCCCATACTTCCTAAGTCCGTGTTTGGATCAAAGGTACACATAAGGTATTCAGAAATGGAGTTTGCAAGCTCCTCTCCATCCATATCACTGATGTCATGTCCATTTCCAAGCATGTAGATATGATAGTCCTCGTATAGCTCGGAACAATATTTCGTAAATTCGGCATCTACTGCAGATGCAAGTGCCCGATAGGAAAAGCTGTCTGCCATTCCTATCCTCGCAACATCCAACAGC
>CALZJY010000164.1 GCA_945787925.1 uncultured Anaerosporobacter sp.
TTTTTTCTGATTTATCGGGTATACTTCTTATTATGTACAACCATTTACTAGGAGTTATGCGTATGAATGAATTAACCGTGCAAGAAGCAGTCAATCTGAAGAAACGCCATGCCCGCTGCTTCGCCACCAATGCTACAAAAGATATTTCCTTCCGACTTGAAATGCTCGGACGTTTGAAATGGGCAATTCGTTTCTATGAATCTGAAATCCTAACGGCACTTCATAAAGATCTTGGAAAACATGCTACAGAATCCTTTATGACAGAAGTCGGATATGTATATAAAAGTATCGACCTGATGAAAAAACAACTGCCACGTACTGCAAGGCCAGTTGCTGTAAAAACCCCGTACTATATGCTTCCCGCAAAAAGCTATCTCTTACGGGAACCTTACGGCACGGTGTTAATTATCGGTCCCTTCAACTACCCGTTCCAACTGCTGATGGAACCTCTCGTTGGTGCCATTGCTGCAGGAAACTGCGCCGTGCTAAAGCCATCAGAGCTTACTCCTTCGGTCGCGACGGTCGTAGGAAAAATCGTACGAAAGGCCTTTCGTCCTTCCTATGTCTCTTGCGTATTCGGAGGCGCAGAAACCAATACTGCATTATTACAAGCTGGGTTTGACTACATTTTCTTTACCGGAAGCCCAGCAATCGGAAAAATCGTGATGGAGGCAGCTGCAAAGACGCTTACTCCTGTCACGCTGGAACTTGGAGGAAAGAGCCCTGTCATTGTATGTGAAAGCGCTAACCTTAGACAGGCGGCAAGACAGATTGTATGGGGCAAGTTACTCAATGTAGGACAGACTTGCGTTGCTCCCGATTATGTCTTGGTCGATGAACGGTTGAAAGATGCCCTGACCAAGGAACTAAAACGAGCAATCCATAAGCTTTATGGCAAACATATAAAGACCTCTGCTTCTTACGGACGCATCGTCAATGAACGACATATGAGACGGTTGATTTCCATCTTAGAAAAAGATGCGAACCAGATTATTTTCGGCGGTTCGTTTGATCTGCAAAACCGATATATGGAACCTACCCTTTTAACTGATGTCACTTGGGACAGCGCATGTATGCAGGAAGAATTATTTGGACCAATCCTTCCAATCCTTACATTTACCAATTTAAACTCTGCCCTCAAGGAAATCAACAAACGACATAAGCCTTTGGCCCTTTACCTTTTCAGCAAGGACAAGGAAGAAATCGCCCATGTCCTTCAGAAGACTTCTTCTGGAGGCGCCTGTATCAACGACGTCATTTCCCATGTTGTCAATCCAAACCTTCCATTTGGCGGTGTTGGAAACTCTGGAATTGGTGCGTATCATGCGAAGGAAAGCTTCCTTACGTTTTCCCATACGAAAAGCGTGTATGAAAACTATGGAAGCATTAGCAATGCCATGAGCCTGCCTCCTTATACGAAACTACAAGACAAATTAATCAAGCTCGTGTTCCATTAGAAGGGGGATTCTTCGCAATTTTCGATGCAACAAAAAAACACCTACTATGCTTGCCTGCATAGCGGGTGTTTTTTCTTAGCGGTTTGCTAGTTCTTCTTTTAATACACGCTTATACTCTTCCCAGATTTCCGCATTATAATGTTCTGGAAGCATCTTTAACTGACGTTCTAATGCACAGATGGCATTCTTAATGTCCCCGTCTTCCATTTCTTCGATTTCTTCTGGTTCTCCATCTTCATCGTAATACACAGAAAAATCCATCTCTTCAAATTCTAGATCATCAACAAATATATTCATCGTTCTTCATTTCCTTCTGCTTTTTCTAACAACATCCAAGGCTTTTGATATTCTGCCTTAAGACTAATATGTTCTTTACCAAGTGTTTTTTATCCAACGTTTTGATAATCAATTTCTTATATCCTAGTCGATGTGCAATGCGCTTAAATCCACTATCTTCTAATAACTTTCCTTGCCAGACATTTAAATGTTCGTCCCTTTCCTTATCATTGCTATGTATATATACCACATCGGCATAAGGCTCCATCTGCTTATAAAACTTGTCCAAAGCAATTTTTCCATATGCAAGCGCATGTCCAAGGTCTATCGCAAGGGTGAACCGTTCGTCTCCAACACCTTCGCGAATCCGCAACAACAATTCCGGCGTGTATTCAAACGTGTTACATAAGGAAATCGTAATGTCTTCTTCCTCGCTTAAGATTTCTTTCCAAAACGCTACTGATTGTGCTACAAATTTCTCATCGTAAGATTCTAATCCAATCATCGGCAAATAAGTGGACAAGAATACTACCTGCTTACTTCCAATTCCCCTTGTAAATGCGATGCTTTGCTTTACTTTCTGCTTTACAAGTTCCCGTACTTCCTGTTCTTCTGCTGCAGGATTTAAGTCGATATAACATCCATCCGTGATAATTTCCTGTGTATATGCCTTTTCTAAAAATGCTGTAATGTCTTGCTTGTAATCCGTATGAAAATAGTTACTATACATCGGATTCTCTATGTTGATGATATCCATCATATTAATCATAAGGGGGTCAACCGCATTTATGTCAAATCCTATTCCAAGCATTTAGTTCCTCCTTCAAACACTCCATTTCTTGTATATTATATACTTTTCCAGGGCAAAAAGAAAGTCAAAATCCCTTCCCAATCATGTAAATTCGTTCAATCTATAAAAGGCTCATGAACTAACTGTCCATGAGCCTTCCGGTTACCATCTTTTGAACTATTATTTTGTAAATGCTGCTGCGATTTCTTCTACCATGGCCATTGTCGAGTGTAACCCGCCACCGGCTAAGTACCAGATTTCAGAATCAAGGCTTACGATCTTGTTGTTTTTTGCTGCATTTGTACCATTTACCAAGTCATTGTTTAACGTTTCTGTTGCTTTTACAGAACCACCTACTGCTGCAGTACGGTCAATTACGAAAATCATATCTGGATTTTTTTCTGCAACATATTCAAAACTTGCTTCTTGTCCGTGTGTGGATACTTGGATCTTATCATCTGCTTGTTTTACGTTTAATGTATCATGGATGAATCCGTAACGGGAACCACTTCCGTATGCTGCAAGAGAACCTTCATTCGCTAATAACACTAATGCTTTTTGCTCTGAATTTTCTGCTGCTTCTTTTGTACTGTTTACCCTGTCTTCTAATGCTTTTAATTGTTTTTCTGCTGCTTCTTCTTTTCCAAAGATAGAGGCAATGGAAGTAACGTTTGTTTTTACATCTTCAAGATACGTATCTGCACCTGTAGTTACATATACGGTTGGCGCGATTTTGCTTAATTCCTCATAGGACTCTGCTAAACGGCCGCCGATAAAGATTACATCTGGAGCAAACTCATAGATTTTTTCCATATCTGCTTCTTTCATGCTTCCTACTTTTGTTGCTTTCTCTTGATAGTTTTCCAAATAGCTTGGCAAGCCGCTTGGTAAACCAAGTTCTACCTCTATGCCTAATGCATCGATTGTATCTAATACAGATAATTCGAATACGACTGCCTTTTTCACACTCTTCGGAACTTCTACTGTTCCTTTCTCATGTGTGATTGTTACCTTTTCTACTGCTTGTCCAGATGTTTCTGTTTGTTGTTTCGTTCCGCATGCTGTTAACATCGCCATGGATGCCACACATACTGCTAGGACTGTTACTAATTTCTTTCTCATGTTATTCTCCTTTATTTGTAGTAAAGACAGATATTGTCTCCACCAATCTCCTCAATCTTAATGTCCATGTTATAAATTTCTTTTAACATATCTTCTGTCATAATCTCTCCTGTCGGGCCATCCACCACAACCTTCCCTTGCTTCATCGCAATCACATGGTCTGCATAGCAGGAAACAAAGTTGATATCATGAATGACTACGAAGACGGTCTTTCCCAACTCTTCTACTAGTCTTCTTAAGATTTTCATAATCTGTACCGAATGGCGCATATCCAGATTGTTAAGCGGCTCGTCTAGGAAAATGTATTTCGTATCCTGTGCCACCGTCATCGCGATGTATGCCATTTGTCGCTGTCCACCACTTAGCTCGTCTAAATAACGATCTTGCAATTTTGTAAGCCCAAGGTACTCGATTGCCTCGTCAATCTTTCTCTGACATTCTGCAGTAAGCTTTCCTTTGGAATGTGGGTAACGGCCAAAAGATACTAGCTCACGGACCGTAAGACGGATATTTAAATGGTTGGTCTGTTTTAAGATGGCAAGGCGTTTTGATAACTCCTCGTTCTTCCAATCTTTTAACTCAATATCATCGATTAATACTTCACCTTCATTTTTTGACAAAGTACGGCTAATCATAGATAATACGGTACTCTTTCCTGCACCGTTGCTTCCGATGAACGCTACAATCTTATTCATTGGGAGATCGAGATCGACTTGGTCGACTACTTTTTTCTCTCCATAACGTTTCGTAATTCCTCTTACACGAATCATCGCTTACTCTCCTTTATCATTAAATAGATGAAATAGATTCCACCAACAAAGTTAATTATCGTACTGCTTGTAACTTCAAATAAGAATACTCTCTCCACCAATACGAGACTGGCCACTAAGGAGAATACCCCTAACAATACGGCTCCTGCCACCAATCGTTCATGGCGGAAGCTCTTTACGATTTCCCTAGAAAGGCTGACAACCAAGATTCCTAAAAATGTGATTGGTCCTACTAACACGGTCGCAATACTGATTAGGATTGAAATGATAATCAGCGTACGGAGCACGACTGCCTTATAAGGGACTCCAAGGTTGATTGCATGGTCCTGTCCTAACGAAATGACATCTAAATGCTTTAAGTCGCGAATCGAGAGCAAAATCACGATTGCTACGATCACGGTACATACTCCAATCAAATCGGTATTGATCGTATTGAAGCTTGCAAACATCTTTCCTTGTAGGATCGTAAATTCATTCGGATCTAATAATACTTGCATGAAGTTTGACAGGCCGCCAAACAGGTTTCCAAGAATCATTCCGACTAACACAAGGAAGTATATGTTTCTTCCATCTCCTTTGAATAACAGTAAGAATAATAACAAGCTCATTCCTACCATGGCCCCTACTGAGATAAAGAACTGTGTATATCCTGTCATCATGGATAAGGTGCCCGATCCAAAGAAATAAACAACGAATGTCTGAATAAATAAATATAGGGAATCTAACCCCATAACGCTCGGTGTTAAGATTCGGTTATTGGTAATCGTCTGAAATGTCACCGCCGAATATCCAACACAATAACTCACTAAAAGAATCGCCCATACCTTCATCATCCTTCTTGGAAGGAAGTATCCTATGTTTCGTCCGGTAAGTCCCCATAACACAAATACGAGGATGCTGATCACACTAAGCGCGGCAAGCAGATACAACCATCGATTCTCTTTTCTTCTTTGTTTCATTACTTTC
>CALZJY010000165.1 GCA_945787925.1 uncultured Anaerosporobacter sp.
AGGTCATATAAAAATTGTCTTCTCGTTTCATTTACCGTAATATCAGAAATTAAGGATGCATCGATTTTGACAAACTCATACGTTTGCTGTGCAAAATGATACGTAGCTCCTTTTTCTACTCCAAATTGATCGAGAATTATCTTAACGCCCAATGCTTTTAACTGACTAATTCGTTCCGTAATGACCTGCTCATTCTCATCGATCGTTAATTCAGAAATATCGAATGCAATTTGAGATGGTTCTACCGGAATTTCTTTTAATACCACTTGCACATCTGCCACTAAATCATAATCTAGCAGCTGACGTTCTGATAGGTTAATCATAAGCATCAGGTCCGGATAGCCTTGCTTTTGCCACTTTAAAAGATTCTTACAGGCTTGTCTTAAGAAATGGATCCCTAGTGGAACGATTACACCAGATTCATTGGCTACTGGAAGGAACTCATGTGGTAACAATACGCCACTTACTGGATGGTTCCAACGTAATAGCATCTCAAATCCAATCACGGTATGTTCCCTCATGTCAAGAACTGGTTGGTACACCTCATAAAACTCTTCATTCTCAAAAGCACTTCTTATATCTGCCTGTTTTTGAATCTGTTCGGTCTGTCTTTCTTTAATATCTTCATTAAAATAGCAATATTGGCTATTACCCATTTCTTTCGCCTCAAACATGGCTGCATTTGCCTGTTTGATCGCCATCTGGGCATTCCTAATCTCCTTGTTTAACTTACAGATTCCGATGCTTACTGTAATGAAGCATTCCTTTTCTGCAAGGGAAAACGGGAAATTGAACACGGTAAGTATTTTCTTAATCTTATCCTCGTATGCGGTCACATCTCCAACATTCTGAGTTAGGATTACGAATTCATCCCCACTCATTCTTGCCATCTTATCATCCTCAGATAGTAATTGTTTGATTCGATAGGTAATGTCAATTAAAAGCTCATCTCCATACGTATAACCTAGTGTATCATTGACTTGCTTTAGGTTGTCCACGTCAAGATACATCAAACAAACATCCCTATCACTCGGAAGGTTCTTTAAATATTGCTCAATGTCATTGGTGATTGCATCTCGATTCGGCAACTGAGTGAGCGCATCCATATATGCAATCTTACGGACTCGCTCTTCCTCCTGCTTCGTCTTCTCATACAAAGATGCCAGCTCAATCTGTCGATTTTCTAAGACTTCATAACTTTCTTCTAATTGCTCATAACTTTCTTCTAACTCCCGCTTCTTCTTACGGAGTCTTCCTTTGTCCTCTACAGCATTCAGAAACAATACGACAAATACGATACTTATTCCTGCGCTGATTGCAAATAAAATGTACTCCATATTGCTTCCTCCTATCTTGTAAAAATCACTTATTACAGATATTATACCACATCGGAAGCAAAGAAAAAATAGCAATCCGCCGTTTCTGACGTGTTGCTATTTTTTTCCTGATATATATTATGCGTCTTTATTGCTTAAAAATTCATCAATTGCTTTTGCTGCATGTTTTCCTGCTCCCATGGCAAGGATTACTGTAGCTGCACCAGTAACGGCATCTCCACCAGCGTATACTGCTTCTTTGGATGTCTTACCAGTTGCTTCTTCTGCAACGATACATTTTCTCCTATTGATTTCAAGACCTTTTGTCGTAGAAGAAATTAATGGGTTAGGGCTTGTTCCTAACGACATGATGACTGTATCAACATCCATTTCAAACTCACTGCCTTCTACTTCGATTGGGCGTCTTCTGCCAGATTCATCTGGTTCGCCAAGTTCCATACGGATGCAACGGATTCCTTTTACCCAGCCATTTTCATCTACTAAGATTTCTGTTGGATTTGTTAATACATCAAATTGGATTCCTTCTTGTTTTGCATGATGTACTTCTTCCACACGTGCAGGAAGTTCTTCTTCACTACGACGATATACGATATGTACTTCTGCACCTAAACGAAGTGCTGTTCTTGCAGCATCCATTGCTACGTTACCGCCACCTACGACAGCGACTTTCTTTCCTGCTACAATTGGAGTATCATGATCGTCTCTGAATGCTTTCATTAAGTTACTTCTTGTTAAGTATTCGTTTGCAGAGAATACGCCGTTTGCATTTTCTCCTGGAATACCCATGAATCTTGGAAGACCTGCACCAGAACCGATGAATACTGCTTCAAATCCTTCTTCGTCTAATAATTCATCGATTGTGATGGAACGACCAACGATTACGTTTGTTTCAATCTTAACGCCTAATGCTCTTACGTTTTCTACTTCTTTTGCTACTACTTTTTCTTTTGGAAGTCTGAATTCAGGAATTCCGTATACTAATACGCCGCCTGCTTCATGAAGAGCTTCAAAAATAGTTACATCGTACCCAAGTTTCGCTAAGTCACCTGCACAAGTAAGACCGGAAGGACCAGAACCGATGACTGCAACCTTGTGTCCGTTCTTTGCTTCTGCTTCTTTTGGCTTGATTCCGTGTTCTGCTGCCCAGTCAGCAACAAAACGTTCTAACTTACCGATGGATACTGCATCGCCTTTGATTCCACGGATACATTTGGATTCACATTGGGATTCCTGTGGACATACACGGCCACATACTGCTGGAAGTGCAGAGTATTTGCTGATTACGTGGTAGGCAGCTTCGAAATTGCCTTCTTCTACTTCTTTGATGAAAGATGGAATATCGATGGATACTGGACATCCAGATACACATCTTGGATTTTTACATTTTAGACAACGGCTTGCTTCCGCCATTGCTTCTTCTTCATTATATCCATAACATACTTCTTCAAAATTATGAGCACGTACTTCTGGTTCTTGCTCACGAACTGGGATTCTAGTTAACATGTCCTTCACTTCCATTATTTGTCACCTCCGCATCCACATCCGCCATGATGATGTGTTTCTCCTTCTTTTTCACGAAGAAGTGCTCTACCTTCTTCTGTTTTATACATTTGTTGACGTTTCATTGATTCATCAAAATCAACTAAATGTCCATCGAATTCTGGACCATCTACGCAAGCGAATTTTACTTCTCCACCTACTGTCAGACGACAAGCACCACACATGCCTGTTCCATCTACCATGATTGGGTTCATGCTGACAATGGTTGGTATATTAAGTTCTTTTGTAAGTAAGCTAACGAACTTCATCATGATGACTGGTCCGATTGCTACTACAAGATCGTATTTTTTATTTTCATTATGTACCAAGTGTTTGATGCAGTCATTTACGTTTCCTTTCATTCCATAGGAACCGTCATCTGTCGTAACATACACATTCTCTGCAACTTCTTTCATTGCATCTTCCAAAATAATTAAATCTTTGTTTCTAGCACCGATAATACAATCTGCTTTGATTCCTCGGCCTCTTAAATATTTTACTTGTGGATAAACAGGAGCTGTTCCTACACCACCAGCTACGAATAAGATATTTAAGTTTTGAAGTTCTTCGTCTGTCTTTTCCACTAATTCGGATTCTTGTCCAAGTGGTCCAACGAAGTCTCTGAAGGAATCTCCTTCTTCGTATTCTGCCATTTTTCTTGTTGATGCTCCTACTGCTTGAAATACAATAGTTACTGTCTGCGCTTCTCTATCATAATCACAGATGGTAAGAGGTATTCTTTCTCCATTTTCATCCATTTTTACAATGACAAATTGTCCAGGATAACAGGATTTTGCAACTCTAGGAGCAACAACATCCATTAGGTAAATAGAATTTGATAACTGCTGTTTCTTTGCTATTTTAAACATAATGCCCTCCATATTCAAGTTTAATACCTACATTATAATTTAAAATACTGCAAAATTCCATATCTTTCTTTATCTTTTTATTCTTCTACCCAACGTTCCATTGCAGAAAGCTTATTATTTGAGAAACGTTTGTCTTTGCTTACGTCTTCTCCAAACCACTCTGGGGCTTGAAATGTCTCAATCGATTCCATGTCTGGGAATTCTACTTCTACGATTGTTAAACCTTCTAAGTGATCATAGAAAATATCTAGTTCTGCCTTATATCCTTGGTCTAGCGGGATGATATAACGGGATTTGCGTACTAATCTGTTATCTACTTTTTCTTTTAAATGTTCATAGGCACTTTCTGTGAGTGGTAATTCTACCTCATTACACACTTTGGCGCCGTTGGATTTTGATTCATCGATTCCAAATTTGGATTTATACGTAAGGATATAATCGTTGTTGCTCTTGCGAATACGGACAATTGGGCTGGATGCTAGGTATCCTTGTTCGATTTCCTTTTTTTCATATTGTTCTAACCCTTCTGGAAGGTATTTTACTCGATATTTCTTTTCGATTTCCATAAGAATCTCCTTTTCTCTCTTTTGAAATGTATTGTGTGTGCGTCATATTTGAATTATACAAAAAATAGAGCCGCCAAGGAAGGGCTTTCTCTTCCCTCTGGCGGCTTCTGGTTAATCTAAATCAAATTCTACACGGCGTACGATATGACACTCGCCCATACCAGTTCCATTTTCATTGGATACATAAATGTAAATCTTGACGTTTGGATCTGATAAGACATTAGAAGAAATCGTTACGTTGTAATGCTCATTCGAATTTAATCGTCGGTTCTCCGTCTCTATCTTATTACCATTTTTATCAGTTACTTTTGTAATTTTCTCTAGTGTTCCATTTCGATCAATATAAATCGTCGTGTCCATCGGCGTACCTTGTGCATCATATGGACGGAATGTTATGACTTTATCCGCTCCCACCTCTTTGCTGAATACGTCTGCATCTACAAAGACGCTATCTGTTCCATCCTCATTCTTATTCGTATCCTCAAAGAATACCTCTGGCGCTTTTGGAGCAGAGTAATAGGCTGCTATGATCGTATTTACAAATAAGTTGGCTTCTTGCTGGTTAGAAGAAGAAAGTTTATTTGCTCCGATACCAGAATACCATACACTTCCTGTCTGATATAAATAATAGTTGTTTTGTATATCATTTGGCGATACAGAAAATTGTTTTCTTCCGGCTTCATCATCGTTTGTAAGGGCATAGTAGCCTTTTACATGGCTTAAATTTGCCTGATGAATCTGGCCTTTTCCATTCGCAAGCGCTATGCTACGAAAACTATTTTCATGAACTGTTTCTTGCTGGCTATTCTGCAGTTTGCTATGGATTGTCTTTTGCTTTAACTCAGTCGTCTCGATCTTATATGGGTATTCACTGACCATTCCGATGTTTACTGCTGTTGCTCTTTCTGCCACTTGATTTGTTTTGTCGTTTTCACACGCATACATGGTAGATTGTGTACCTGCTGTCTTATTCTTATTTAAGTATGGGTACGTATAGTCACTCTCCTGCATTGCGGCAAGTTGTCGCAACCTTTCGTAGGCGTTTGTCGTCTCTGCA
>CALZJY010000166.1 GCA_945787925.1 uncultured Anaerosporobacter sp.
TGTAAATGGCATCGAGCCAATCACACAGAAACTTGGATGGAGCGAACTCTTTGTCGGTATCATCCTAATCCCAATCATCGGAAATGCAGCAGAACATTCTACTGCCGTCGTCATGGCCTTAAAAAACAAGATGGACGTTTCACTAGAAATTGCACTTGGCTCCAGCTTGCAAATCATCTTATTTGTTGCACCTGTCCTAATCTTCTTAAGCCTGCTCTTCACTCCAATGAGCATCGTATTCAATCCATTCGAATTAGTCGCCCTAATCGTATGCGTGCTCATTGCCAACCGTGTTTCTCAAGATGGAGAATCCAACTGGTTAGAAGGAGTACAGCTTTTGGCGGCATATCTGATTCTAGGTGCAAGCTTCTTTATCCTGTAAAAACGAACTATGAAAGAAACAAGGAAGGCAGCCTTTTGGGGCTGCCTTCCTGTTATAATTTGATTCCCTGCTCTAATTGATCTAATGCTTGCGCTACTCTCTTTGCCCTTGTCTCTTCTTTCTTGGCACTACGAATCCACTGACAATACTTCCTCTTTGCTGAATAGGAAAGCGTTTCAAAAAATGTGCGTGCTTCTTTTCTTGTAGCAAGGAAGTCCCATCTTTACGATGGAACCACGATATTCCACTCCGTCAAACTTCGCCACTACCTTCACGCGTTTCGCTCCAAATACAGCTTCCACATCAAATGGCATCTCGATATACGCTGCATCCTTTTGGGGATGCTTTTTGATTACTGCTTCAAATTTTTGCACTCTATTTTTCCTCTTTTCTACATATTTTAGTATTTTTTATCATCTATTTCATAGTTTTCCCACTTTGTATATGCCATTTGTCCTTTTTTTGATACTTTTTTAGGTATATAATCTATTAGCAGGCCTAA
Source organism: uncultured Anaerosporobacter sp. (assembly GCA_945787925.1). GTDB lineage: Bacteria > Bacillota > Clostridia > Lachnospirales > Lachnospiraceae > KM106-2. The sequence continues at coordinate 885 of CALZJY010000166.1, forward strand.
TGATACATACTGGTTTGCATATAATTATTAATATATCGTAATAAGAGGATTAAAAAATGTTCAAAAAATCACTTACACTATTAACAATCGCATCCGTTTTATCCATGTCACTAATGGCTTGCGGATCCAAAGACGCTGGTAAAACAGACAAAAAACCTGCCGAAGTAGTTCTTGTAACTGGCATGAACTCTATTGATGACAAATCCTTCAACCAAGGTGCTTGGGAAGGCTTAACTCAATATGCGAAAGAACACAATATGGAAACAAAATACTATGACTCACCGGATTCTTCCGAAACATCGATTACTTCTACATTAGAACTTGCAATTTCCGGTGGCGCTAAAGTCGTAGTTTGTCCTGGTTATTTATTCGAAGTACCTTTAAACAAGGTTCAAGAAAAATATCCAGATGTAAACTTCATCTTATTAGATGGTGCACCACATAATGGTGATTACGTTCCAAATATTAATAATAATGTTGCAGCATTTACTTACTCCGAAGAACAATCTGGCTTCTTAGCTGGTTATGCTACTGTTATGGATGGAAACAAAAAACTTGGTTTCATGGGTGGTAGTGCCGCTCCTGCTGTTGCTCGTTTTGGATATGGTTTCGTTCAAGGTGCAGAATATGCAGCAAAACAATTAGGTCTTAACAAAGACGATGTAACAGTTGACTACACTTATGTAGGAAGCTATGAAGCAACTCCAGAAAACCAATCCAAAGCTGCTGCTTGGTACAACAAAGGCATCGAAGTAATTTTCGGCTGCGGTGGTGGCCTTGGTAACTCCGTTATGAGCGCTGCAGAAGCTGCAAACAAAAAAGTAATCGGTGTTGACGTAGATCAATCTACAGAATCTCCTACTGTAATTACTTCTGCAATGAAAAACTTATCAAAATCTGTTTACGATGCACTAACTGCATATTATAATGGAACTCTAACAACTGGCGTAGCTACAAACTTAGATATTACAACTGGTGGTGTCTTACTTCCAATGGATACTTCTGTATTTACGTCCTTTAACAAAGAGAACTATGACAGCATCTGCTCCGATTTAGTTGATGGAAAAATCAGCATCTTAAAAAATACGGATGTAGATTCTGTAACAAAACTTCCATTAGAATTAGTAAAGGTAACAGAACTTAACTAATCAGGAAGTAATAAGGAGTCATTTATGAGCAATTACGAAAAGGTGCAAGCATTATTTAAAACCTTAAATTCAGATACAAAACACTATTTACAGCAATATTTTAAATGTGCGCCAGACTGGCTTTATGACTCCTTACAGGTTGTTACCTATAAAAGTAATCATACCTTTATCGAACAAGGTGAGAAAATCCAGAGCGTACACATCCTTGTAAAAGGAATCGTAAAAGGAACAGATTACCCAATCTTAGGTGCCATGTATGACTTTATGTGGTTCGATCCGGTAAAGACATTTGGTGCCTTAGAATACTTTGCTGACATCGATACCTTTAATGCAACACTGGTAACAGCGAGTCCATGTACGATGATTACACTTCCACTTGCCGCCTATATCAAATGGATTGAGCAAGATATCAACGCCATGCGAATCGATGCATCTACGACAACCAACCAGCTGCTGTATGAAATCCGAAGAGAACGCATCTATATCTTTGTACAGGGAACGGATCGTCTTACGTATTTCTTACTCTTGTATTATAAACAATTTGCAATTCAGGGTGCATGTCAGATCAATCTAACGAGACAAGAGCTTTCTGATTCCACCGGATTAAGCATCCGGACCGTGAACCGTGGAATCACTGCCCTCTTAGAACAAGGCTGCCTGTTAAAATCAGGCCCTCAACTTACAATAGGGAAACAACAATATGAACGCTTACAAGAGCTATTAGATGCTCTTTTCTAAAAAGTAGACGATTACGCCGTCTACTTTTTATTTTTCTACAAAAAATATTATTTAGTATTGTCCTTACTTTTAATCTGCTCTATAATAGCACAATGGAATTATTAATACATAATTCTACGCTCAAATATACTAAAAGGAGATTTATTATGACAAAAAATTATGCTGATGAATTTCGTGCAGATTTAGTAGAATTCAGAGAAATCACACGTAAATTCTATAATAAAGAAATTACAGTTCCAGAATACAAAAGTGTTTCTGGTGGCTTTGGAAGTTATGCACAACGTGGCGGAAACGAAGGTATGCTCCGCCTTCGCCTTTGCGGTGGACGCATTACGAAAGACTATCTTTCTTTCATTACAGATAGTGTTGAAAAATACAACATTGACTTAATCCATATGACAACTTGTCAAAGCATCCAGCTTCATAACTTAAGCGTAGATACAATCTGTACGCTAATTGAAGAAGCTTGGGATCACGGCATCATCACTCGCGGTGGTGGTGGAGACTTCCCTCGTAACGTAATGTCTACTCCTCTTACTGGGGTTATGAAAGAGGAAGCATTCCCTCTTACACCTTATATCGAAGCGGTAGGCGATTATTTATTACAATTCATCAAAGCAGTAAAACTTCCTCGTAAATTAAAAGTATGTTTCTCTAGCACACCAGACAACTATCCTCACGCTACATTCCGTGACCTTGGTTTCGTTGCAAAAGAAAATGGTACTTTCGACGTATACAGCGCTGGTGGCCTTGGACCTCGTCCAAAACTTGGCTTACTTGTAGATGAAAATGTAGATCCATCTAAAGTTCTTTACTATGTAAAGGCCATGGTAGATACGTTCGTAACTTACGGTAACTACACACAACGTAATAAGGCAAGAACTCGTTTCATGCAAGAATCCCTAGGGGAAGAAGGATACGTAAATGCATTCCAAGAAAAATTAAGAGAAGCATTTGCAAGCGAATCCCTTGACCTTACAATCACTCCTGTGGAATTCCACAAAACAGGCGATGGCACGATTACAAATCCTCGTGTGGTAGAACAAAAACAAGAAGGATTATACAGCGTATTCTACCAACCAGTAGGCGGTAACCTTGTTCCTTCTGTATTACGTGAGCTTACAGATGCCATCGTTTCCATGGAAGAAGTGGAAATCCGTCTTACTCCAACAGAAGGCATGTATATCATCAACTTAACTGCAAGCGAAGCTGAGAAAATCCTTGCGATTACTGCAGATCATGCTGCAAACTTATTTGAAACTTCTGTTGCTTGTGTTGGTTCTAACACTTGCCAATCTGGCTTAGGAGATTCCCAAGAATTATTATCCCGTTGCGTAGAAGCCGTTCGTCCTTATAACTTCAAAGATGGCGTTCTTCCTAGAATCTACATTTCCGGATGTCCATCTTCTTGTAGCGCGCATACGACTGCTATCCTTGGCTTCCGTGGTGCAATGAAGAAAACAGACGAAGGCATGAAGCCAGCATTCGCAATGTTTGAAAATGGTTGTGACCGTCAAGGAGAAGAACGTTTTGGTACAGACGCTGGCGTAATGACAGTAGAAGACATTCCTAACTTCTTTATCGATTTAGGACAAGCGATCACAGCTGCAAACAGCACATATGCAGAATGGATCCAAACAAACCATGATGAATTTGAAGCAATCGCTGCAAAATATATCTAGGTAGTTTCGCAATTTCCTATGCGAACAAAAAAGAGTGGCGCACCAATTTTGGTGCTACCACTCTTTTTTTGTTATTGTAAGTCACGTCCTGCTTGTCGGATGATTTCGCAAGTATGATCGATTTCTTCTTGTGTATGTTCCATGGATAAGAACTGGATTTCATATTGAGATGGTGCCACATAGATTCCATGGTCTAGCATGTAGTGGAAGTATTTCGCAAAGAATTCCGTATCGGACGTAGATGCGGATTCAAAATCTACCACTTCTTTGTCTGTAAAGAAGATGCTGAATAAAGAACCTACACGGTTTACCCTGGCATTCGGGAATGCTTCCTGTAATGCTTCTGTAATCTGTACCGCGTAACGCTCTAACACCTTATATTTGTCTTCTTGTTCCATCAATGTCTTTATCGTCGTAATCCCTGCTGCTGTCGCAATTGGATTTCCGGATAATGTTCCTGCTTGGTATACTCCGCCGATCGGTGCTACGGTCTGCATGATTTCTTTCTTTCCACCATACATTCCCATTGGCATTCCACCACCAATGATCTTGCCCAGCGTCGTCATATCTGGAGTTACTCCATAATATCCTTGTGCACCAGAAAGACCCATACGGAATCCTGTGATTACCTCGTCAAAGATTAATACCGTTCCGTTTTCCCCCGTGATTTCACGTAAGAATGTAAGGAATCCATCCTTCGGAGGAACACATCCCATATTTGCCGCTACTGGTTCTACTACTACGGCTGCAATTTGGTCTTTATATGCTTCAAATAATGCTTTTACGGACTCTTTATCATTGTATGTCGCAAGTAATGTCGTTTCTGTAT
>CALZJY010000167.1 GCA_945787925.1 uncultured Anaerosporobacter sp.
CTTTTGTTGTGTTAACAAGTGTATAGCTTGCAGGCGTTGGAGCCGTTGTATCTAATGTGAAGTTAATGCTTCTCTTAATCAGATCATTCTGATAGTTTGGTGCATTGTAGCTGTACCATCCACTGAACTGTACTACTTTAGAACCAGTTAGTGCCGTATTGGTTAACGTATATGTTACTACCTTATTATTGCTAGAATCAATTACACCACTGATTGTATCACCATCAATGATCACATATCCCGGATATACGATAGCACGGTTAAATGTTACCTTCAATGTTGTCTTGGATACACGCTCTGCGGAAACGATAGTAGCAAGAGGCTTGGTTGTTGCATCTACTTTAGCAAGAGCAGTAACCGGGAAGGACACCGATACATTTCCCACTAAATCCTTAATACCAAGAAGCTTTACGGTTACATTGGCACTTGTCTCGCCACATCCGCTTAAATCAATCGTTAATGATTTCTTATCCGTACTTAAACGATAATTGGATGGCGTAGAAAGCATTGCCTTTAATGTTGCATTCGTTGTTCCTGTCACGCTATACACGGTCATATTGCTAATATCAATTGGTTCATTGAAATTAAACGTACATACATAACCACTATCATCTACTTCAGATCCCTGATAAATTGGTCCTGTCGTATCTTCAAATTCCTTTTGTACCGTATATGGTGTCACACTTGTTCCATCTGCTGCCTTAATGCTCTTAGAAACAGTAACTACATAAGTCCCCTTAAACTGTGCAGCAGTTGTTAAGCTTAATGTCTTCTTATCGTCACTTAATGTTGGTGTAAGTGGTGTCACTGCAGTCGCATCTGTACCAAGTCCGATTGTAACGGTTCCGGAAATCAGATTTCCAGAAGCATCAATCACGCTGGATTCTAAGATCTCACTAGAAAACTTAATCGCAATTTCCTTAGAGCTTACTAAAGATACATCCTCCACTTCCGGTACTGGAATTGGTGTAGGGGTTGGTGTCACAGGATCCACGATATTTAAATACACGCGATCTACTACTTGAGAAACCTTCGCTTCTGCCGCACTAGCGCCTGTCCGAACCTCTAAAACTGTCACGCCGGCTTTCTTTGCCGTTACCACGCCCTTCTTGGTTACGGATGCATAATCACTGTCCACCACTGTAAAATATGCATAATCTGTTGTGTTAGATGGAGTCTTTTCAAACGTAAAGCTGTAGGAGCTTCCGACTTCAATCGTCTGCATATTGTTAGACTCTAACTTCTTATTTGTAAGTGCTACACCGGTAGCAGGAACCTTATCCTTTACAGCCACGATAGCACTAACCGTCTCTGTTGTACCATCATTATATGTAATCTTACAACGAATCGTCGTCTTTCCTACTGCGACCGGAGTCACTTGTCCTTTCCCGTTTACCGTTGCGATCCATTTCTTAGAAGAAGACCATGTCTTAGACTTTACATTCGTAGCATTCTTCACCGAGAATGTATACGTATTACCCATCATAACGGTCTTCCATGTTGTGTTCAGCTTCACTGTGGCTGCCTGTGCCTGTTCTGGGGCACTTACCGCAACCATCTGCACTGCTAACACAAGAGTAAGCATCACTGTTAACACAGTCTTTGCAAATCTTTTCATTCTCATTTCCTCCTAATACAAAATATAGCCACTATTATCGCACTTCCCTCACGAGATTCATGGCAAAATAGTCCATTTTTATCGTTTTCACAAAACTAATATCGACATATATCATATCAGCTGTTACACGTAAATTATGGTAATTATACCACAATATGCATCAGGTGAATACCCCTAAAATCCCATCTTTTCCTCCAAAAATAATCACTTTCTATCAAAATCCCTCTCCACACATCTGTCCCCTTCCAAACGAAGAAAAGGGAGCAGATTTCTGCTCCCTTTTGTCCGCTCTCGCGTCCGAATATTTAAAACCCGCTTGATTCCTATACGATTAAAGGGCTTCCTTCGCCATTTTCTGAATCAAAGAGAATTACTGACGAAGTTCGATTCCAAGTTCAGCGAGACCTTTTAAGATCTTTGTCATGGCTGCTGTGATATCCGCTTCCTCTAATGTACGGTCAGCTGCACGGAATGTGATGTTATAAGCCATAGACTTATAACCTTCCTTAATCTGAGCGCCTTCATAGATATCGAATAATCTATAAGATTCTAAGTTCTTGCCACCGTTCTTACGGATTACTTCTTCTACCTGTCCTGCTAAGATATCCTTTGTCATTAACATAGAGATATCACGGCTTACTGCTGGGTATTTTGCAATTCCTGTGTACTTCAGATCGAAGTTTGCACGGCAAATGATTTCTGGCATATCAAGTACTGCAACATAAGCACGATCACCGATATTGTAGTTATCAAGTACTTCTGGATGAACTTCACCTAAGTAACCGATTACCGTTCCTTCGTAAACGATGTTTGCCTGACGGCCTGGGTGTAAGAAGTTCTTACCTGCATTTGGATCATAAGTCGTAATGCCCTTCATACCGATTTTTTCAAAGTACTCTTCCACAACACCCTTTAAGTCGAAGAAATCACCTGCTCCGTAGAAACCAAGTGCGAACTGCATTCTTTCATCTGGAAGAACTTCCTTCGACTCACCTGGGATATATACGTTTGCTAATTCATAAAGGCGAACATCTTTATTTCTGCGGTTATAGTTTGTAGAAAGGGATGTTAACATACCGTTAAGAGGTAATGTTCTCATAATGCTGTAATCTTCGCCAAGTGGGTTAGAGATTACAACGGTATTTCTTAACTTATCATCTGCAGAGATTAATAACTTATCGAATACCTTAGGGCTTTCGAAGGAGTAAGTCTGTGCTTCAGAGAAACCGAACTGTTCTGCGAGGTCACGTGCGAAGCCTTCCATACGAAGCTTGAAGGATAATTTTCCGGCTGTTGCCTGACCGCTTGGAAGAGTAGTTGGGATATTTTCATAACCGAAGAATCTTGCTACTTCTTCATCTAAGTCAGCCTGAATATTAACATCCTGTCTCCATGTAGGAACGATTACTTCATCTGTATCGTAATCATATCCTAAATCAATTGCCTTAAAGTAAGAAATCATAGTTTCTTTATCAAGGGAAGTCCCAAGAACCTTGTTTGTACGTTCGTAAGAGAACTTCACTCTGCCTTCTTTCTTTACTTCTGGGTAAATGTCAACGCATCCGCCAACTACTTCACCAGCACCAAGTTCTTCGATTAACTGGCAAGCGCGGTTCATTGCGATAATCGCATTGTTTGGATCTAAGCCCTTTTCAAACTTACCGGAAGCATCTGTTCTAAGACCAACCTTTTTGCTTGATAAACGGATATTGGTTCCATCAAAGCATGCTGCTTCTAAAAGAATCGTGTTTACATCATCTGTAACCTTGGAGTTTTCACCGCCCATGATACCAGCGATACCAACTGCTTTTTCTGCATCACAGATCATAAGAACAGAAGAATCTACCTTACGTGTCATACCATCTAATGTTACGAATTCTTCGCCATCATTTCCACGACGAACGATGATCTTCTTGCCTGCGATATCATCTAAGTTATAGGCATGCATTGGCTGTGCCATTTCTTCCATAACATAGTTTGTGATATCTACTAAGTTATTGATTGGACGAATTCCACATGCTGCAAGACGACGCTGCATCCATAATGGAGATGGTCCGATTTTTACGTTCTTTACCACTCTGCCTACATAACGTTTGCAAAGGTCTGCATCTTTTACTTCTACGCTGATATAATCGGATGCTTTTTCGCTATTTCCTGTTTCTTTTACTACTGGAGGAACGAATTTCTTTCCAAATGTAGCTGCTGCTTCTCTTGCAATACCGGTTACACCAAAGCAATCAACACGGTTGCTTGTGATTTCATATTCGAATGTCACGTCGCGAAGTCCAAGTGCTTCTACTGCATCCGATCCGATTTCGATTCCGTCGTATTCTGGATTTGCATTGAATACGTAAACACCGTTTTCTGGAGCTTCTGGGTAGAATTCACGGCTAGAACCAAGTTCGTCGATGGAGCACATCATACCGTTACTTTCGATGCCACGAAGTTTGCCTTTTTTAATCTTAACGCCGCCAGGAACTTTTTCACCGTCGTGGTTGCATGCTACTCTTCCGCCGTCTAATACAACAGGGATAATGTCGCCTTCTTTTACGTTTGGTGCACCTGTTACGATCTGTGTTGTTTCTCCGTCTTTCCCGATCTGTACGTCACATACGATTAACTTTGTTGCATCTGGGTGACGTTCGATCTTTAAGATCTTACCTACTACAATTTTCTCAAGACCAGCGTCTAAACGCTCAAATCCTTCTACTTTTGTACCAGTAAGTGTCATTGCATCCGTATATTCCTGAGCGGTGCAGTCTAATTCTGGTACATATGCTTTAATCCATGATAATGGTGTATTCATTCTTTTTCTCCTCCTTCACTAGAACTGCTTTAAGAAACGAGTATCGTTTTCATATAATAAACGCATGTCGTCGATTTCGTATTTTAATAAAGCAATACGCTCTAAGCCTACACCGAACGCAAAACCTGTGTATTCTTCTGGATCGATTCCGCTCATCTTTAATACGTTTGGATGAACCATACCACAGCCTAAGATTTCAATCCAGCCGGAACCTTTACAGAAACGACATCCGGATCCGCCACATTTGAAGCAGGAAACGTCCATTTCGGCACTTGGTTCTGTAAATGGGAAATGATGAGGTCTGAATTTTACTTTTGTTTCCGGTCCGAATAATTCTTTTACGAATTCCGCTAATGTACCTTTTAAATCAGCGAAAGTTACGTTCTTATCAATAACAAGACCTTCGATCTGATGGAAGGATGGAGAATGAGTTGCATCTACTTCATCGGAACGATAAACTCTACCTGGTGCGATCATACGGATTGGAAGCTTTCCTGTTTCCATCTCATGAACCTGCACGCTGGATGTCTGAGTACGTAACACGATGTTGCTGTTGATATAAAAGGTATCCTGTTCATCCTTTGCAGGGTGATTTGCAGGGATATTTAATGCTTCGAAGTTATAGTAATCGTATTCTACTTCTGGACCTTCGATTACTTCATAGCCCATACCAACGAAGATACGTTCTACTTCTTCAAGTGCAATCGTATTTGGATGACGATGTCCGAGCATTGGTTTCTTAGCTGGAAGGGTAACGTCAATTGTTTCT
>CALZJY010000168.1 GCA_945787925.1 uncultured Anaerosporobacter sp.
TATTGTAATAGAAATCAATAAGAATTTATCAAAAAAAAGTAATAAGGACACGAGGGCCAAACACCCTTTTATTTTTTGCTTTTTTTAATGATAATAAGAAAGAGCAGGTCCGGTCACCTACCCCCATTTAATATCATACGATATTTGAAACTGTATTATACACTTGTTATAACTTACGATAAAAAAAGGATTTATGAGACTTAAATCCTAGCTCTTGTGCTTGGATAATTTGCTCTGTACTTCCTACAAATAGGTAGCAATCTTTCTTTAATGACTCATTGAATTTTTTATAAATCTCTGTTTTTGCCTCTTCTGTAAAGTAAATCATTACATTGCGACAAATAATGATGTGGCAACCCTCTGGATAAGGATCTTTTAACAAATCATGTCGATAAAACTCTACACATCTCTTTATTTCATCAGAAATACGATACGTCTTGTCATCTATCTTATTGAAATATTTCGTAAGGTATTCTTGCGGAATCCCCTTGATGTACTTCTCGTTATATTCTCCTTTTTTGGCCTTTTCAATAATTTGCTTATCAATATCTGTAGCGATAACTTTGATATTGGATAGGGGCACAAATTTGCTCAGGCACATAACGAGCGAGTATGGCTCATCCCCTGTGGAACAAGCAGCACTCCATATTTTTAGGCTTTTCCCATTTGCCTTAAGTAACTGTGGAAAGATTTCTTCTTCTAATACTTTCCATTGATCTGGATTTCTATAAAACTCAGATACATTAATTGTCAGATAATTTACAAATTCATCTAACAGTACTGTGTTTTGTTTTATTTCTTGAATGAAATCCGTATAACTTGTAATTTTATGTTTCGTAATCAACGCATCAATTCTACGTTTCATCTGTCGTTCTTTATATGCATTTAAATCCAATTTAATCAGCTGATAGACAGCCTTTTTAAATTCTTCGTAATTTCCTAACATGTTTCACCTATGCTATAATCCCTTATCTTTCTAAATACATAACACAAAAGTGAACTAGTGTTAACTAGTCCACTTTTGCCATTACAGCAAGAATAAATTATTCTTCTACTGTTTCTTCTTTATCTTCTTCAGCTAAAAGTGCTTTTACACTTAAGCTGATTTTTTTGTCTTCTAAGTTGAAATCTACAACTTTAGCTGTGATTTCTTGTCCGATTGTTAAAACATCTGCAGGTTTTTCTACGTGTTCTTTAGAAATTTGAGATACATGTAATAATGCATCTACGCCTGCTTCTAATTCAACGAATGCACCAAAGTCAGTCATACGAGCAACTTTACCAGTCACAACGTTTCCTACTGCAAATTTTTCTTCTGCATTAGCCCATGGATTTGTTTCAGCAAATTTTAAGCTAAGAGCAATTTTTGCACCTTGAATATCTTTAATAAGAACTTTAACTGTTTCTCCAACTTTGAAGATTTTCTTAGGATTTTCAACACGTCCCCAGCTCATTTCGGAGATGTGAAGTAAACCATCTACTCCACCAAGATCGATGAACGCACCGAAATCAGTAACATTTTTAACAGTACCTTCTACTGTCATACCAACGCTGATTTTTTCTAAAACTTCTTTTTGTTTTGCAGCTTTTTCTTTCGCTACAAGTTGTTTACGATCACCGATGATTCTTCTATGTTTAGGGTTGAATTCTCTGATTACGAATTCGATTTCCTGATTTGCATATTTTGTTAAATCTTTTTCATAGGAATCAGATACTAAGCTAGCTGGAATGAATACTCTAGATTCATCAACTACTACTGTAAGACCACCATCAACAACAGATGTAACCTTTGCAGTTAATACTTCTTGGTTGTTAAAAGCTTCTTCTAATCTCTTGCTTCCTTTTTCTGCTGCCAATCTCTTATAAGTAAGAAGAACTTGGCCTTCTCCATCGTTTACTTTAAGAACTTTAGCTTCCATAGTGTCGCCAACGTTTACAACTTCTCTTAAATCTACATTAGGTAGGTTAGTATATTCATTTCTAGTAATAATACCATCTGCCTTGTAGCCAATATTTAAGACGATTTCGTCTTCTTTCACACTGATTACAGTGCCTTCGACAACCTCTCCGTTGTGTATTGTTACTAATGATTCTTCTAATAATTGTTCAAAACTCATCTCTGACATGTTAGTATGAACCTCCTCAATTATTTTTTTTGGGGTAGATGCCCCTGCGGTAATACCTACGCTACGAAAAGATTTAAATCGCTCTAAATCTAGGTCAACAAGTGTCTGTATATAGAAAGTATTTGGACATTCCTTTTTACTTATCTCATAGAGCTTTTGTGTGTTCGAACTATGTTTTCCACCTATTACAATCATTGCGTCACATTCTTTGGCTAGCTCTCTAACCTCAGACTGACGTTCCTCGGTAGCGTTACAAATTGTATTTAAAGCAAGTATATCATAACCCTTTTTTGAAATAATTTCAACTAATTCTTGAAATTTCTTGTAATTAAATGTCGTCTGTGCAACGATGCATATTTTTTGTGATGGTTCCGTTTCGAAACGTTCTGCGTCTTCCTTCGTCTCAATAATCGTTACCTTTCCTTCACACCACCCTTTAATTCCTTGGACTTCTGGGTGTTTTGCATTACCGATTATGATAATTTCACGGCCAAGGCCGGATTGCTCTTTTACGTTTTTATGAATTTTTCTTACATATGGGCAAGTAGCATTCACTACTTCATATCCCGTTTCTTCGATTTCCTCTAATACCTGTCTAGAAACACCGTGGGATCGTATAATTATTGTACCCTTAGAACCGTCTTTTAATTCTTCTACGGAATTAACTACATGTACTCCCTTATTTTCCAAATCTTTGACAACTTCTTCGTTGTGAATGATTTCTCCATAAGTGCATACATTTTCTTTATTTCTCGCAGAATCGTATACTACGTCTACGGCGCGTGTTACGCCGAAACAAAACCCTGCGCTTTTTGCTAACTTTACTTCCATGCTACGCTTCCACCTATACTACTATTTATGTTGTTGGTATAAACGAATGATTTCTTCCACTACTTCATCAATTGTCATAAAGGAAGAATCTAAAAGGATCGCATCCTCCGCTTGACGTAATGGGGAAATTTCACGATTCATATCCTGTTCGTCTCTAGCGATGATATCTGCTTCGATCGTTGCTAGATCACATACAATTCCTTTTTCCGTATTTTCTTTCCATCTTCTTTTCGCACGTTCTGCTGAAGATGCAGTTAAATATACTTTAAGGTTTGCATTTGGAAGGATTTGTGTTCCTACATCTCTTCCGTCCATGATTACATTTTGCACGCTTGCAAGCTTCCTTTGAAGCTCCACTAATTTCACGCGTACTTCTTTGATTGTAGCAACGGCACTTGCCATTTTGCCAGCTTCTTCGGTACGAATCTTTCCATTTACATTCTCACCGTTAAGAACTACGATTTGTTCTCCGTCTTTATATTCAATCGTGATATCTGCTGTTTCGCATGCTTTTACGATATCTTCATGGTTATTTACATCAAAGTTATTTTCTGTGAAATAAAGTCCCATCGCACGGTACATTGCACCAGTATCTACATAGATAAACTCTAGTTTCTTTGCAACCAATTTTGCGATTGTACTTTTTCCTGCCCCTGCGGGCCCATCAATGGCTATGCAATAATTCATTTTAATTTCCTCTTTACTTGTTATTGTATTGATATCCCTGCTAAGTATGCAGTTGACCATGCAATTTGAAGGTTGAATCCTCCTGTTAATGCATCTAGGTCCAGTACCTCTCCTGCAAAATACAGGCCTTGTACTAATTTCGACTCCATCGTAGACGGATCTACTTCATTTACTTTTACTCCGCCTTTTGTAATAACCGCTTGGTTATATCCTCCTAAAGATGCAACTGTCATAGTAAATGCTTTCATCAGACGAACTAAGTTTTGTCGTTCTTCTTTTGTAACGGTATTTACTTTTTTCTCCGGATTAATTCCAGAACGTTCGATGATTACTGGAATCAGCTTCTTTGGCAATAACTCATCTAATGAGTTTGCAAACTTCTTGTTGATATTCTTTTCAAAATCACGAAGTAACCTTGCATCTAAGTGTTCAAAATCAAGCGCTGGTTTTAAGTCAATGGATACTGTTAATTCTCCACCCTTATTATATCCACCGGCGTAGCTTGATGCACTTAGAACCAAGGGCCCACTAATCCCAAAATGAGTAAATAACATTTCACCAAAATTTTGATATAGTGTCTTTTTACCAGCTTTTAATGTCAATTCTACATTCTTAAGCGCTAACCCTTGTAAATTCTTCACAAAGGATTCTTTGATATTAAACGGTACAAGGCTTGGCTTACATTCTTTAATCGTATGGCCTACAGAAGTAGCAAAACGATATCCATCACCTGTAGAGCCTGTTACTGCATAGGATAAGCCGCCTGTACAAATCACAACAGCATCTCCATATACTACTTTTTTATTGATCTTCACGCCTACGGCCTTTCCGTCTTTTACTACGATATCTTCTACCGTAGAATGATAACGTACCTCTACTCCTAGTCGATTCATCTCGCGTACTAATGCTGCAATGACATCGGAAGATTTATCAGAAACCGGAAATACACGATTTCCACGTTCCACTTTTAATGGTAATCCTATTTCTTCAAAGAAATCCATTAAGTCTGTATTCGTAAATGTGTAGAAGCTACTGTAAAGGAACTTCTTATTTGACATCATATTATCAAAAATCACTTCTAAGTCGCTTGCATTTGTTACGTTACAACGACCCTTTCCTGTAATGTAGATCTTCTTTCCACACTTTTCATTCTTTTCAAACAATGTAACGGTATGACCATTTCTGGCCGCTGCGATTGCAGACATCATACCTGCCGCACCGCCACCTATAACTAAAACGTGACTCATCTAATCTTGCCTTTCTGTTACTTGCGGGCTAAATTATTACTTTATTCGATTATGCCCTACTGCATAGTATATCTTATAATTTCCTTTTTTTAAAGAGTTTATTTCATCTTTCTATCACCGATAGAAGAAAGCGTGTGTTCCACACACTCTCACGACTTCCAACCCACTCAAGGAATACACCTTTTGCTGTGACGAGGGGAATTCGTTGTCTTTCATGCGAATTTCTTCCTACGCAATAACAAACAAAAAGCACTTAGATGTTACTTCTCCCATCTAAATGCTTTTATCAAACGATCTA